>JAEULF010000386.1 GCA_016793965.1 Alphaproteobacteria bacterium
TCAGGCCCTTCATGCGCGCCGTCATCACGTAGTGCTTGCCGATCTCGTCGAGGAACGAGTTCTTGGTCAGCATGGTCAGCCCGGCGAAGCCGCCGATGGTCAGCGCCGCCACGGGCAGCACCATGTGCCAGAGGTAGTCGATGACGCGCGCCGGCCAGGACAGGTCGGACCAGTTGTCGGACACCAGCCCGCGCAGCGGGAACCAGTCGAGGTAGCGTCCGCCGGCGAACAGGACGATCAGCAGCACCGCGAAGAGGAAGGCCGGGATCGCGTAGCCGGCGATGATCGCGCCGCTGGTCCAGACATCGAAGCGCGAGCCGTCGCGCACCGCCTTGGCGACGCCCAGCGGGATCGAGATCAAGTAGATGACCAGCGTGCTCCAGAGGCCGAGGCTGATCGAGACCGGCATCTTCTCGAGCACCAAGTTCACCACGGTCTCGCTGCGGAAGTAGCTCGAGCCGAAGTCGAGCACGAGGTAGTTGCGCATCATCAGGAGGAAGCGCTCGTGCAACGGCTTGTCGAAGCCGAACTGCTTCTCCAGCTGCTTGATGAACTCGGGCGGCAGGCCGCGCGCGCCTCTGTAGGCAGAGGATTCGCCGGCGGCGCCCGGCGCGGGCGTCCCCGCGCGCAGCGTGTCGCCCGTGTCGGATCCGGCGATGCGCGCCGTCGCATCTGCCCCGCGGCCCTCGAGCCCTTGCAGCACGCGCTCCACGGGCCCGCCCGGCGCGAGCTGCACGATCACGAAGTTGAGCAGCATGATCCCGAACAGGGTCGGTATCATCAGCAGCAACCGGCGGGCGATGTAGGCAGCCATGCTCTCGCCGCTCCTGCAACCGATTCGGGCGCCCAGCGTCAGGCTTGTGGAGATAGGGCCGCGCCGGGCCGCCGTCCAGCCCCCGCGCAACCGCCCCCGGGCGCCGGCTTGCTTGCCGCGCGAGGGGCATAGCCCGATCCCGAGGCGTCGTGCCAGAATAACGCGAATGGGTGATCGGACACCGCGCGGCCTCTCGGGCGCGCAGCCAGAGCAAGGATCGGGAGCACGGGATGGAAGGCGATGCCGCCGGCAAGGCACCGGAGCGCGGACGGGACGCGCGCCGCGGGCGCGAGGCGCGCCGTGCGGCGCGCACGCAGCGCCGGGCAGTGTCGCACCCCTACATCCTGCGCAAGCTGCCGGCGACGGACATCCTCGACGAGGAGGGGCTGGCGATCATCGAGCGCAATGCCGAGACCATCCTGCAGGAGATCGGCATCGAGTTCCGCGACCACCCGCGCTCGCACGCGCTGCTGAAGGGCGCGGGCTGCGACATCCAGGGGACGCGGGTGCGCTTCCCGCGCGGCCTCGCGCGCAAGCTCTGCGCCACGGCGCCGGCGGAGTTCGTGCAGCACGCCCGCAACCCCGAGCGCGCCGTGCGGATCGGTGGCAACGCGACCGTCTTCGCCCCGGTCTACGGCCCGCCCTTCGTGCACGACATCGACCGCGGCCGGCGCTACGGCACGATCGAGGACTTCCGCAACTTCGTGAAGCTCGCCTACATGTCGCCGCACCTGCACCATTCCGGCGGCACGGTGTGCGAGCCGGTCGATGTGCCGGTCAACAAGCGCCATCTCGACATGGTCTACGCGCACATGCGGTTCTCGGACAAGCCGTTCATGGGCTCCGTGACGCACCCGCTGCGCGCCGCCGACACCGTCAGCATGTGCGAGATCCTGTTCGGCAAGGGCTACCTGGACAGCCACGTCGTCTGCACCAGCCTGATCAACGCCAACTCGCCGCTGGTCTGGGATTCGATCATGCTCGGCGCGCTGGAGTGCTACGCGCAGGCGAACCAGGCGACGATCATCACGCCCTTCATCCTGTCAGGCGCCATGAGCCCGGTGGCCGTCGCCGGCACGCTCGCCCAGGTTCTCGCCGAGGTGCTCGCCGGCACGGCCTTCGCGCAGCTCGTGCGGCCGGGCGCCCCGGTCATCTTCGGCACCTTCGTCTCGACTCTGTCGATGCAGTCCGGCGCGCCGACCTTCGGCACGCCGGAGGCGTCGCTGGCGATCTTCGGCGCGGCGCAGCTCGCGCGGCGCATGAAGATGCCGTTCCGCACCGGCGGCTCGCTCTGCGCCTCGAAGCTGCCGGACGCCCAGGCGGCCTACGAGAGCGCCAACACGATGACGCCGACGCTGATGGCCGGCACCAATTTCGTGCTGCACGCCGCCGGCTGGCTCGAGGGCGGGCTCTCCTCGTCCTACGAGAAGCTGGTGATGGACGCCGACCAGCTCGGCGGCATGGCGCGGCTGGCCGGCAACGTCGACCTCTCCGAGAACGGCCAGGCGCTCAGCGCATTGCGCGAGGTCGGCCCGGGCGGGCACTTCCTCGGCTGCGAGCACACCCAGGCCAATTTCGAGGAGGCCTTCTACCGCTTCGAGCTGCACGACAACAACTCGGTCGAGCAGTGGGAGGCCGAGGGCCGCCTGGACATGCCGCAGCGCGCCAACAGGCAGTGGAAGAAGATGCTCGCGGAGTACGAGGCGCCGCCGCTCGATCCCGGCATCGACGAGGCGCTCCAGGCCTTCATCGCGCGGAAGAAGGCATCGATGCCCGACGCGACGCACTGAGCGGGGCTGGTCGGGGTCGGGCCTTCTATGCCCTCCCGTGCAGCACCCGGTCGATCGCCAGCAGGGCGCTGCTGATGACGGCGGCGAAGACGACGAGCATGAAGGTCACCGACATGATGACGTCGACGTTGTGCAGGCCGATTCCGTTCATCAGCATGTATCCCAAGCCCCGCTGCGAGGCGAACATCTCGCCGAGGAGAGTGCCGATCAGCGTCAGCGAGAAGCCGATCCTGAGCCCCGTGAAGATCTCCGGGATCGCCGCCGGGAACAGCACCTGCCAGACCATCTCCCAGGTCGTCAGCTTCATCACGCGCCCGGTCTTGATCAGGATCGGGCGGACATTGCGCACCGCGTTGATGGTGAAGAGCGCGATCGGGATGATGCCGTGGATGGCGCCGAACGCGATCTTCGCCTGCATGCCGAGCCCGAAGGCCAGCAGAACGATCGGGTAGAGCGTCACCTTGGGGATCGAGTAGAGAGCCACCAGCACCGGCTCGAAGACCTCGCCGGCCAGGCGCGAGAATCCGAGCAGCATGCCGATCGCCAGCCCGGTCGCGACGGCGATGGCGAGCGCCGCGGCGAAGGCCGTCATGGTCTCGTCGAAGTTCGGCCAGAAGTCGCGCGACGCGAAGAGCTTGGCCGTGTACGCGACCGTCTCCCAGGGCGAGCGCAGGGCGACCTCGCCGACGACCGCATGCAGGATCTGCCAGCCGACGACGAGCGCCGCCAGGACGGCCAGCGCGTTGCGCCAGGCGCGCGGCTTGTGCTCGGTCATGCGAGCCCCCTCATGCGAGCCCCCTGCGCGCCAGCAGCGCCTTCTCCCAGCGCGCGATCATCAGGTTCGCCGAGATCGTCACCGCCAGGATCAGCACGATGAGCGGGTACATCGTCGCGTTGTCCAGGTTGTTGTAGGCGAAGGCGATCTCGAAGCCCATGCCGCCGCGCGACATCACGAACTCCGAGCCGATGATGCCGATGAAGGCATAGGACACCGCGAACTTGACCCCGGTCAGCACGTACGGCACGGCGTAGGGAAGCGTCACTTGCGTCGCCACCTCGACCGGCGTCAGGCGCCCGATGCGCGCCGCCTTCAGAAGCACGCGCGGCACGCGGTCCAGGCCGTTCAGCGTGTTGACGATCACGGCGACGACGCCGAGCATGAAGCCGATGAGGATCTGCGGCGCGTCGCCGAGGCCGAACAGGATGATCAGCAGAGGGTAGAAAGCGAGCACGGGGATCGCGTAGTAGGTCGCGAAGAGCGGATCGAGACCCTCGCGCAGCGCCTTGAGCCCATGGATCGCCACGCCCGCCGCGATGCCGACCGAGACGGCGAGCGCGAAGGCGATGCCGGCGTTGGTCAGCGTCTTCAGGATGGCGGCGTTGAACTTGCCGGTGGCGAGGATCGACCAGAGGTCCACCGCGATCCGCGACGGCGGCTGCATGGTGAAGCGGTCGATGACGCCGACGCGGCAGAGCGCCTCCAGCACCGCGACCGCCGCGGCCAGCGCCAGGACGCGCAGGACGAGCGCGCGGTTCACGCCCCGCCCTCCGGCACGCCCCCGGGCCGGCCGATCGACTTCATCGATTCCTGGCGCAGCACCTGCCAGAGCCGCGCCGTCAGCGCGCCGAAGCGCGCGTCCTCGACGACGCGGCTGTCGCGCTCGCGCGGCCAGCCGGTCTCGACGATCTCGAGGATGCGCCCCGGCCGCGCCGACATGACGGCGATGCGGTCGGCCAGCATCGTCGCTTCGTCGAGCGCATGCGTGATCAGGAACACCGTGGCGCCGGTCTGGCGCCAGAGCCGCAGCACCTCCTCGCCCATCAGGAGGCGGGTCTGCTGGTCGAGCGCGCCGAACGGCTCGTCGAGCAGGATGAGGCGCGGCTTCATGACCAGCGTGCGCGCGATGCAGACGCGCTGGCGCATGCCGCCCGAGAGCTGCGCCGGGTAGCTGCGCTCGAAGCCGCCCAGCCCCATCATGGCAACGGCGTCGCGCACGCGCGACTCGCGCTCGCCAGGTGCCAGCCGCGCCTTGCGCAGGCTGAAGGCGATGTTGTCGACGACGGTCAGCCAAGGGAAGCAGGCGTCCTCCTGGAAGACGACGCCGACGCCGTCCGGGATCTCGCCGGCGATCGGCCTGCCCTCGAAGGCGACCTCGCCGGCGCTGGCCGTGGCCAGGCCGGCGATGAGCTCCAGCAGCGTGGACTTGCCGCAGCCCGAGGGGCCGACGACGGCGAAGAACTCGCCGCTCCTGAGGTCGAGGTCGAGGGGGCCGAGCGCGTGCACCTCGCCGCCCTTGCCGGGCCGGCTGAACACCTTGGTCACGCCTCGCAAGGTCACATGCGCAACGCTCACGCCCCCTCCTCCTCGGCCCGCCTCGCCGCCCCTCGGCCCAGGCTCACTCCTTGATGGCCTTGATGTCGTCCGGCAGGAAGCTCGTGTCGATGATCTTGGCATAGTCCACGTCGCCGGTGATGGCTCCCACGGACTTCTGCGCCTCGATCATCCGCTTCAGCCCGGCCAGGTGGATCTGCCCGGTGCCCCAGTAGGGCACGCCGTCGGTCTTGCTGCTGACGAGGTTGCGCACCGCGCGCCGCGCGACATCAGGTTCGATGTTGTACGGCTTGGCCACCAGGTCGCCTGCCTCGTCCGGGTTCTTCTCCATGAACGCCACCGCCTTGCGCCGGGC
>JAEULF010000064.1 GCA_016793965.1 Alphaproteobacteria bacterium
CCTGCGCAGCGCCCGGCGCCACATGCAGATGGTTTTCCAGGACCCCTTCGCCTCGCTCAACCCGCGCCTGCGGGTCGGCGAAATCATCGCCGAGGGCATGGCGGCGCTCGGCATCGACACCGAGTCGGCCCGCCACGCCGCGGCCATCGCCGCCTTGCTGCACCAGGTCGGCCTGCCCGACGAGGCGGCCGGGCGCTACCCGCACGAGTTCTCCGGCGGCCAGCGCCAGCGCGTCGGCATCGCGCGCGCCCTGTCGGTCGAGCCGGAGCTGCTCGTCGCCGACGAGCCGGTCTCGGCCCTCGACGTCTCGATCCAGGCACAGGTGCTGCTGCTGCTGCGCGGGCTGCAGGAGCGGCGCGGCCTTTCCTTCGTCTTCGTCTCGCATGATCTGGGCGTGGTGCGCTGGTTCTGCCAGTCGGTCGCGGTCATGTATCTCGGCCGCATCGTCGAGCAGGGCCCGCTGCCCGGGCTCTTCGACGAGCCCCTGCACCCCTACACCCAGGCATTGCGCGCGGCGTCGCCGGTGCCGGACCCGCGCGCGCGCGTCGCCATGGCGCGGATCGAGGGCGTGGTGCCCTCGGCGACCGCGCCGCCGCCGGGCTGCCATTTCCACCCGCGCTGCCCGCACGCCAGCGAGCGCTGCCGCGTCGAGTACCCGGCATGGAAGGAACTGGGCGGCGGCCGCGGCGTGGCGTGCCATTTGTTCGACAAGTAGGTCGCGCGACGGTGCCCCGCGTTCGAGCGCTCTGAGTTGCCTCTACGGCGTACGGAGCTTCGCCGAGATCCTGCGCGCCCAATTCTCGCCCAGGGTCTCGATGAGCCATTCGCGCAGTTCCCGTTCGTGCGGCGTCCGCGCGGGCGGGATGGTCTCGCTCTCGATCAGCTCGATGCGCTTGAGCACTGCATCGAGGAACGCGAAGTCCGCCGAGCGAAACAGCAATCGGCGCGGCGTCCCCGCCATCTCGGCCATGGCGTTGGTCCAGCTGATGTCTGCGAGGTAGCCGCGCGAAGTTCTGCTCATCTCCATGTCGAAAAGGCGCGCAGGCCAGAGCAGGCGCGCCGCTTCCTCCTGCCGGCCTGCGGCCAGGTCGATCAGCGTCCCGACGATGATGGCGCGCACGCGCTCTCGGCTCGGCTCGAAGGTCACGAGTCGCACGCTCCTGTTGACGGTCTGAGCCAGGAACTCCGCCCGTCGCGCGACGGCGTGAGCTGCCGCAAGCGAAGCCTCGCCTGCAAGGTCGTGGCCGGCCGCGCGAGCGATCGCAACGCCGATCATCTCCAGTTCGAGACTGTGGCCTGCCACCCACTTCCAGAGATCGCGGGACGATTCAACGGCTTCGCCGTCGCGCCCCCGTTGCTTCAGGGCCCAAGTCTTGAACGCCATCAATCGTGCCACCGGCATCCGCCCGATGCCCTCGATCCGCTTCAAGCGCGCGAGGGCGTCGTTTAGTCGGTCGAATGGACGGAGCGCCAGTGCCGACGATGGCGGAGGACCATTGAACAAGGTCGCCGCGATCTGATCCACGAGCAACAATGCCAGGTCGTCGTTGGTGAATGCCGTCGTGTCGCCGAATGGCTTCGGGCGCCAGTCCTTCGTGCCTGTCGGGCACGTCACATGCGGCAGACGTTGCGCGAGATCGTCGTCCTCCGTCCGCGGACAATACGACGCGCTGCGCCCTGCCGGACCCTCGGCGACCGTCGCGTCCGTGTCTGTCCTGATGGGGAACCCCGCGCTCGCGCAAGCGGCCCGCCACTCGGCTTCGCCAGGCCATGGGCTGACGGTGCCGAGACGGGCGCTGCAAGCGGCCTGCGACGGTTCGATCGCGTGATCCGCCCTCGCGATCGGCACGACCGCTGGCAACCTGTCTACAGCCGTCTCCGCCCAGCCAACTGTCCAGCGTGCTCCCGAGCGGTGGACCCTGATCGTCCCGACCGGGCGCGCGAACTCCTGCTCGATCCTGGATGGATCGAACGTCTCGACCGAGAGGAGCATGCCTTCGTCCTGCAACCATTGCTGTAGGCGGAGCCGATGGAAGGGCTCGGTACGCAACTCGAGGTCCATCGACCATCCGTCCGTGCCGCGGGACGCGATCTCGACCTTGCCCCCGCCGCCCGCGAACCGAGGGTCGACGAAGGCACCGAGCCGGTGACCGGGCGAGAGGTCCATCGCGACGAATGCGATGGCGGACCTGCCGCTGCGCGAGTCGATCAGCCGCGACTGTCCGAACCAATCGGTGCCGCGATCGGCCAGCCGAAAATGAACGACGAAGAGCCCTGCCGGATCCAGGAAATCGACGAGGCGTGCGCGGCTGCATGTGGGCTTGCGATCTGGTACCGGCGCAATCCGCCGGACGAAAGGACTCTCGCAGTCGCTCAGGCGATCGCGGAACTGGCGGGTCTCCCCGTTGTCGAGCCGCAAGGTCAGAAGATCGCCGTCGCGGACCGCGCGCCCGCGCAGTCGCGCCAGAACCGCCTCATCGCCGCCTGCCGAAAGTCGATCGAGCTCCGGGTGGAGAGGGGCAGACATGGGGCCGATCAGCAGGATGTCAGGATCCCTATCGAAGGCGGCGCAGCCGAGCGGGGCAAGCATTGATACCGCCAATGCGATGAACGGACAGGATCTCAGCATCGAAGTGCTCCCGCGAAGGCGAACTCTCTTGGTCGGCCAGAACCCACCACGCACCAGGCAAAGGGCGGAAGTGACCGGGGAGACTTGCGCGAGATGTTCGGCCGGGATCCTTGATCCGGAATGATCTCGAAGGCCGTCGCGGCGCCGCTGGTCGCCTGATCGAGAGGAGAAGGCGCCGCTCCGGTTCTCGCAATGCTGTGCGACGAAGGGGGGGGAAAGAGCCGAATGTCCCGCAGCATGGAGAGGGCCGGGGCGAGGCGCGTCACCGCTTGGCCATGACCGCCAGCACCAGCCCGGCCGCGATGCCGGCGGCGCCGACGGCATGGAACCAGGCGAGCGTCTCGCCAAGCAGCGCCACCGCCAGCGCGCTCGACACGACGGGCATCAGGTACATCAGCGCCCCGGCGCGCGCCGCGCCGATGCGCTGCACGCCGACGATCCACAGGAGGTTGCCGAGCAGCGTCGGCCCGATGGCGACATAGGCCATGCCGCCGAGCGCCCGCGCGGGGTCCGCGGCGCCGGCGGGCTTGAGCAGCCAGGAATCGCCGGCGGCGATGCCGGCGAGATAGACGAGGGCGAGCACGGCGAGGCCGCAAGCGCCGCCGGCGAGGTTGAAGGCGAGCGGGTGGATGCCCTCCGGCAGGCGGCGGAGCTGCAGCGCGTAGGCGGCCCAGAGGGCGGCGGCGGCAAGCGCATAGAGGTCGCCCCAGACGAGCTTCGCCTCGGCCAGCGCCTCCCAGCGGCCGGCGAGGACGATATGGGCCGCTCCGGCGAAGGCCAGCACGATGCCGAGCGCCTGGCGCGCGGCGATGCGCTCGATCCGCAGCACGGCATTGAACAGCAGGATCCAGAGCGTCGTCGTGGCAGCGATCAGCCCGACGTTGAGCGCCGCCGTGTGGTAGGGTGCCGCCGAGATGGCGAAGGCGAACAGCCCCATGCCGTTGGCGCCGGCCGCCGCGACCCGCGGCCAGGCGGCGCGCAGCAACGCGGCATCGCGCCGCAGATAGGGCCAGGCGAGCGGCGCCATCAGCGCGAGCGCGATGGCCCAGCGCCAGAACGACAGGGCCGACAGCGATAGCGCGTCGTTGAGCGCGCGCGTCGCCACGTGGTTGCTCGCCCACAGGCAGACGCTGGCGAAGACGACGAGATGGCCGATGAGCATGCGCGCCTGCTGCGCTGGATCGCGGGCGACCGGCCGCCCGCGCGTCAGTGGAAGGTACGGCCGCCGTCCACCGCGAGCGCCGAACCCGTGACGTAGGAGGATTCCTCGCTGGTCAGGAAGAGCACGGCGTCGGCGATCTCGTCGGGCTCGCCGACGCGGCCCAGCGTGTAGCGCGCGGTGATGCGCGCCAGCTCGGCCGCCGGGTCGGCGGCGTTCTCGTAGGAGGAGCGGAACAGCGGCGTCTCGATGGCGCCGGGGCAGACGACGTTGACGCGGATCTTCGGCGCCAGCTCCATTGCCAGCGTCTTCGTGAACATGACGATGCCGGCCTTGGCCGAGCAATACGCCGTACGGTGCTTCAGGGGGAACAGGCCGGCGCCCGACGCGATGTTGACGATGGTCGCGGCCTTGGCCATCTGCAGCTCCGGAACGGCGGCGCGGCAGACCAGGAACGGCCCGGTCAGGTTGACCTCGATGATGCGGTGCCAGTCCTCCAGCTTGGTCTCGACGAGCGGCGTGACCAGGTCGATGCCGGCCGAGTTGACCAGGCCGTCGAGCCCGCCGAGAGCGCGCGCTGCGTCCTTCACCGCCCGCGCGACGTCGGTCTCCGACCGCACGTCAGCCGTCACGGCCTTGGCGCCCTTGATGCCGGCCGCCGCGCGCTCGGCGGCTTCGGCGTCGCGATCGAGGATGGCGACTCGCGCGCCCTCGCGCACGAAGCGCGCGGCCGTCGCCAGCCCGATGCCGGAGGCGCCGCCCGTGATGAGGATCCGTCGATTTGCCAGGCGCATGGAGCTCTCCCTTGCCGCGGCACCCCGCGAGCGGACGCTAGCAAGCGCGGCCCCCCGACGCCATGCGCGCGGCGCGCGGCGCAGGTCTGACGCGCGAGCTGGCCTGCCCGGTGGCCTGTCCGCTGGCCATTGCGCGCGCTCATCTGCGATCATCGCCGGACGACGAGCGAGGCGGCGGCGAAGGAGAGCGGGATGCGCGGGAATCCGATCCGGCAGAAGGTGCTCAAGGGCGGCACGAGCTGGGGCACCATGGCGTTCGAGTTCCTGGTGCCGGCGCTGCCGCAGGTGGCCAAGGCGGCCGGGGCCGAGTTCCTGCTGCTCGACATGGAGCACTCCGGCGCCACCTTCGAGACCATCAAGACGCAGGTGCAGGCGAGCCGCGGCATCGGCATCGCTCCCCTCGTGCGCGTGCCGCGCCTCTCCTACACCTACATCGCGCGGGCGCTCGACGTCGGCGCGCTCGGCGTGATGGTGCCGATGGTCGATGACGCCGAGCAAGCGCGCTTCCTGGTCGATGCCGCGCACTACCCGCCGCAGGGGCGCCGCGGCGCCGCCTTCACCGTGACCGCCCATGACGACTACGAGGGCGGGCCCGTGGTCGAGAAGATGCGCCGCGCGCACGAGCGCACGCTGGTCATCGCGCAGATCGAGACGGCCAAGGGGCTGGAGAACGTCGAGGCGATCGCCGCGGTGCCGGGGATCGACGTGCTCTTCGTCGGGCATTTCGACCTGACGAACTTCATGGGCATCCCGGCCCAGTTCGACCACCCGCGCTTCCACAAGGCGATCGAGCGGATCGTGCGGGCCTGCGACGCGCACGGCAAGGTTCCCGGCTTCCTGGCGACCGACGAGGAGTGGGCGCGCACCTACAAGGCCAAGGGATTCCGGATGATCGCCTATGGCCTGGACACGCTGCTCTACCAGGAGGGGCTGCGCCGCGGCCTGGCCGTGCTCGACGCCGCGCCCGGGCCGAGGAAGAAGGCGAAGCGGAAATAGGCAAGGGCCTCACGCCGACCCTCCTCACGCCGACCCACCCCACGCCGACGCGCGGGGGGCATGGCGCCTCTACCCACTCCCCGGGCGAAGCATGGAGCCGGAGCAGGGCCTATGCCGTCGCCACCACGCCCGACGCCTGCAGGGCAGCGAAGCGGTCGGCGCCGAGCCCCAGCACCTCGCCGAGGACGGCGGCCGTGTCCTGGCCGAGCAGCGGCGCGGCCGCCGGCGCGTCGCGCGGCACGTCCGAGAAGTCGAGCGGCGTGCCCGGGACGAGCAGCGGGCCGATGCCCGGATTGGCGACGCGCGCGAAGGTCGGGTTGGCCGGCGAGACGCGGGGGTCCTCGGACAGCGCCTGGGTGGCCGTCTGGTAGGGACCCCAGGGGATGCCTGCCGCGGTCAGGACAGCGCCCGCCGCCGCCAGCGTCTGGCGTGCGAACCACGGCTCGAGGATCGCCTCGATCGACCGGCGCGCCTTGAAGCGCCCGCCGTTCTCGGCGAGGTCGAGCCCGGTCTGCCGCGCGATCGCCGCCACGGCCTCGCCGATGCCGGCCGCCTTGACCAGCGCTTCCCAATGCCGCGCCGTGACGACGCCGATCATGATGCGCCGCCCGTCCGCGGTCGCGAAGTCGCGGCCAAGGGAGCCGTAGATGTGGTTGCCGATCGGCGGCCGGTCGCGCCCGGTGGTCTCGGCCTCCGCGAGGATGCCGAGATGGCCGAGATGGGCGAAGGCGACGTCGGACAGCGCGGCCTCGACGAGCTGGCCGCGCCCGGTCTGCAGCCAGTGCAGCTCGGCGGCGACCAGTCCGGTCGCCACGCTGTGCGCGCAGATGATGTCCCAGGCCGGCAGTACCTGATTGATCGGCGTCCCCTCGGCGCGCTCCGGCCCCAGCATCGTGGTCAGCCCGGTCGCCGCGTTGACGGTGTAGTCGACGGCGACGCTGCCGTCGCGGTTGCCCTTGATCGCCGCCATGATCAGGTCCGGCCGCGCCTCGCGCAGCGTCGCGTAGGACATCCAGGGGCGGACCGGCAGGTTGGTGAGGAATCGCCCGGAAGCCGCGACCAGCGACGTCACGAGATGGCGGCCTTCGGGCGTCCCCGTGTCGATGGCGACCGAGCGCTTGCCCTTGTTGAGCCCGGCCCAGTAGAGGCTGCGCCCGTCCGCCGTCACCGGCCAGCGGTCATAGTCGAGGCCGCCGCCGGGCGGATCGACGCGGATCACCTCGGCGCCGAGCTGGGCCAGCGCCAAGCCGGCCAGGGGGGCAGCGATGAAGGCCGACATCTCGATGTAGCGCAAGCCGGTCAGCATCTGTGCCACGCCCGATCTCCCACCGTCTCCGCGGTCGCGCCATCCTCGCCATCGAGGCCTGCAAGAATCAATCTGGAAAGGCACCGCTCCCGCCCCGACACTGGACCCGCCATGCGACGGCAGGAAACGGCAGCGCGGAGGTCGGGCGGCGATGGGCGAGCACTACGGTTTCATCGGGATCGGCAGCATGGGCCTGCCCATGGCGGGGCGGCTGCTCGATGCCGGCCATGCGCTGACGGTCTTCGACGCGCGCGCCGAGGCGATGGCGCCGCTGGTCGCCAAGGGCGCCAAGCGCGCGGGATCGGTGCGCGACGTCGCGGCGGCGGCCGAGACGGTGTTCATGAGCCTGCCGACGCCCGACGTCGTCGAGAAGGTCGCGACGGGGCCGGGCGGCATCGCCGAGGGCGGCAAGGTCAGGATTCTCGTCGATCTATCGACGACCGGGCCGCGCGTCACCCAGGCGCTCGCCCAGGCGCTCGCGGGCAAGGGGATCGCGCTCGTTGACAGCCCGGTCTCCGGCGGCGTCGGCGGCGCGCAGAAGGGGACGTTGGCCGTCATGGTCGCCTGCGAGCGCGGCCTCTACCAGCGCCTGCTTCCCGCTCTCGAGGTCATCGGCAAGGTCTTCTTCGTCGGCGACCGGCCCGGCCTCGGCCAGACCATGAAGCTCTGCAACAACCTGCTCTCGGCCGCCGCCATGGCGATCTCCTCGGAGGCCATGGTGCTCGGCGTCAAGGCCGGGCTCGACCCGCAGGTGATGTGCGACGTGATCAACGCGGGGTCCGGCGCCAACACGGCCGTGCGCGACAAGTTCCCGCGCTCGATCATCCCCAGGCGCTTCGACTACGGCTTCCAGACCGGGCTGATGTACAAGGACGTCAAGCTCTGCGTCGAGGAGGCGGAGGCGATGGGCGTGCCGATGTGGGTCGCCTCGGCCGTGCGCAACCTCTGGCTCGACGCGCAGCGCCAGCTCGGGCCCGCCAGCGACTTCACGCGGGTGGTGACGCTCATCGAGGAGCGCGCCGGCGTCGAGGTGAGGAAGCAGGGAGGACAGGGATGACCGGTCTCGAGCCGTACGAGGTCTATGCGCTGCGCTACGCCACCATGCAGAAGCGCAGCTCGCGCGACAGCTTCATGTTCGACGAGCACGAGACCAACTGGCCGATCGACTACTTCGTCTTCGCCGTTGTAGGCAAGAAGAGGACCTGGGTGGTCGACACCGGCTTCGACAAGCCCATGGCCGAGAAGCGCGGCCGCACGTTCCTCGAGTGCCCGGGCGACCTGCTGAAGCGCCTGGGCATCGCGCATGACCGGGTCGAGGACGTCATCCTGACCCACCTGCACTACGACCATTGCGGCAACCACCCGCTGTTCCCGAAGGCGCGCTTCCACCTGCAGGACAAGGAGATGGAGTTCGCGACCGGGCGCTGCATGTGCCACAAGGTCATGCGCATCGCCTTCGAGGTCGAGGACGTGACCAATATGGTGCGCCGCGTGTTCGACGGCCGCGTCGCCTTCCACCAGGGCGAGGAGGAGCTGGCGCCGGGCATCAGCGTGCACCACATGCCCGGCCACACCATGGGCATCCAGTGCGTGCGCGTGTGGACGCGGCGCGGCTGGCTGGTGCTCGCCGCCGACGTGGCGCATTTCTACCGCAACATGGAGGAGGCCAAGCCCTTCCCCATCGTCTGGAACGTCCCGGAGATGCTGGAGAGCCACAAGCGGCTGTACAAGCTCGCCAGCGATCCCGCCTGCGTCATCCCCGGCCACGACCCGGAGGTGCTGAAGCGCTATCCGGCGGCCAAGCCGGGGCTGGACGGAATCGCGGTGCGCCTGGACGCGGATCCGATCGGGTGACGCTGCGGAGAGACCGGAGGGGCGCATATGGCCGACGATGAGTTTGATGCAATCGTGTCGGGGCGATTGCGGCCAGAGCAGATTCCCGCAGACTGGGTCGGAGAGCCGATTGAACTCGGTCGCGTCTGGCGCTGGTCGGACCCCAAGGATCCTGGCAACAGCGTCACGTTCTTTGCTGCCGATCCCGGGAGTGAGGACGAGATCCTGGGCCAGCCTACGGTCGTCGTGCGCCAGGGAGGCCGTGTCATCGGAAGCGATGGACGTCCCATCGACGATTGACCTCGGCCGTGCCTCTTCGCTGCTGACTCCTTGCATGCTTGCCTGGGGCGATGCCCTACTTGACGGGTTCGCGATGAGCGCGAAGTACGACACCATCGGCGTCACCTACGCTGAGCTGCGCAAGCCGGACCCGCGGATCGCCGGGATCATCGCGCGCGCTCTCGGGCCGGCGCGAACCGTGCTCAATGTCGGCGCAGGGACGGGTTCCTACGAGCCTGCGGATCGCGCCGTCACCGCCGTCGAGCTTTCGCGCGCGATGATCGCCAAGCGCAGCCCGGCGGCGGCCGCGGTTGTCCAGGCCAGCGCCGAGGCCCTGCCGTTCGGCGACAAGAGCTTCGACGCCGCCATGGCGATCCTGACCATCCATCATTGGCGCGACAAGGCGGCGGGCTTGCGCGAGATGCGGCGGGTGACGCGCGGCCGGATCGTGCTGCTGACGTTCGATCCGGCGCACCGTCCCTGGCTGACCGACTACCTTCCCGCGCTGGCGGCATTGGACGAGACGCAGATGCCGGCCATGGCCGACTACGGGCGATGGCTCGGACCCGTGCAGGTGGCGCCGGTCCTGGTCCCACATGACTGCGTCGACGGGTTTCTCTACGCCTATTGGCGCCGGCCGGCGGCCTATCTCGATGCGCGCATCCGCTCCGGCAGCTCGTCCTTCTGGGCCATCGGCGACGCCGAAGCGGGATTGCGGACGCTGCAGCAGGATCTCGATACCGGGGAATGGGCGCACCGCTACGCCGACCTCCTCGCCCTCGACGCCTATGACGCGGGATACCGTCTCGTCGTGGCGGGATGATCCGCGCGCGCGACGGCATGCACAGAGGTCCCTGCAGCGCTGTCCCCGGCGTTGTCATCCCCGCGCCCTTCGACTTTGCTCAGGGGCGGGGATCCACTCTGCGGCAGGGTGTCGCCCGCGCCGAGCGCGGCACGGCCGGCGGCCGAGCATCCGCCGCTCCGTCATCGGCGCCGTGGATCACCGCCTTCTCGGGGATGACAGAGGGGGCCTAATGGATCTCCGGCTCCGGCGTCGCGCCGGCGATGTCGAGGAAGTCGAAGTCGCAGCCCTCGTTGGCCTGGCGGATGTGCTGCAGGAACATCGCGACGTAGCCGCGCGTGTAGCGCGCCGGCGCAGGAACACGGTTGCGCCCGCGCTGCGCCAGCTCGGCATCCGACAGCTCGACCGAGAGCCGCCGGCGCTCGACGTCGAGCGCGATGCGGTCGCCGGTCTTGAGCAGCCCGATCGGGCCGCCGACGGCAGCCTCCGGCGCCACGTGCAGGATGCAGGCGCCGTAGCTCGTGCCGCTCATGCGC
>JAEULF010000179.1 GCA_016793965.1 Alphaproteobacteria bacterium
GCCGCCGAGGAAGGTGTCGCCGTTGGTCGACTTCACCTCGAACACGCCGTCGCCGATCTCCAGCACCGAGATGTCGAAGGTGCCGCCGCCCAGGTCATAGACCGCGATGGTGCCGGACTTCTTGTTCTGCATGCCGTAGGCGAGCGCCGCCGCCGTCGGCTCGTTGATGATGCGCAGCACGTCCAGCCCGGCGATGCGACCGGCGTCCTTGGTCGCCTGGCGCTGGCTGTCGTTGAAGTAGGCCGGGACGGTGATGACCGCCTGGGCGACCTTCTCGCCGAGATAGGCCTCGGCCGTCTCCTTCATCTTGGTCAGGATGTAGGCGCTGATCTGGCTCGGGCTGTAGTCCTTGCCGCGCACCTCGACCCACGCATCGCCGTTGCCCGCCTTCTTGATCTTGTACGGGACGAGGCCGATGTCCTTCTGCACCATCGGGTCCTCCATCCGGCGCCCGATCAGGCGCTTGATGGCGAACAGCGTGTTCTCCGGGTTGGTCACCGCCTGGCGCTTCGCGGTCTGGCCGACGAGCAGCTCGCCGTCCTCGCGCAGCGCCACGATCGACGGCGTGGTGCGGGCACCCTCGCTGTTCTCGATGACCCGGACGTCCTTGCCCTCCATCACGGCGACGCAGGAGTTGGTCGTGCCCAGGTCGATTCCGATGACTTTCGACATGCTCTCGGTCCTTTCTTGCAGCAGGCCCTGCTGACGGCCTCGGCTGGAGCGCCGCCGTTCGGCCCCTGGTTCGGTCACTGGCCTTGCCCGCGGCTGGTCCGGACGGCCTTTCCGGCTGCCGGGGCTTCGGGCAACACGATGCGAGAGAAGGGATGGGGGCCGCTCGCGGCGTCGATCGAGACCGGGTGGTCGCCCGGCGACTGGCGTCGTGACGGCCCGTCGGGCCCTCCGCTCAACTCATGGCGGTATATATGGCCCGGTGACTGATGGTGCAAGGCGGCCAAGCCTCAGAAATCCGCGGGCAAAGCCGCCCTGCGCCAGGCGCGGGCTGCGGTCGCAGTTTCATGCGAGGCGCCGTCTGAATCGCAACATCAAACGGAGTTGCGACGCGGCCGTGCCAGCTCCGGCCGCCGCAGCGTTCGGCATCAACCCTTCGCCACCTTGGCCATCTGGGTGTTGTAGAGCGCCGTGTAGTTGACGGGCATGCGCACGAAGCGATCGTCGACGATGGCGACCATGTAGCTGCCCTGCTCCTCGCCGGCGTCGGCGAGATTCATGACGAAGCTCATCTTGCGGTACGGCACGAGTTGGTAGCAGTAGCCGACGACCTCCTCGGGCAGCCGGTTGCGCCAGACGTTGATCTTCGGGGTGCCGCGGAACATGAGCGTCACCGCGTCGATGAGGATGTCCTTGGAGTTGAAGAACTGCTGGCCGGGGAAGCGGTGCTGGAACTTCTTGTAGGCGCGCCCCTTGCAAGCGATGGCCTCATAGGGCGTGCTCGGCGCGACCGTGAAATTCGCGTTCTCGACGATCTTCTTGATGTCGTCAGCCATACCTAGACCTCGCCCGCAGGGTCGCAGCCGTCCGGGCAAGAAGCCCGGCCATCCTCGCGCAGCCAACCCCTGACGCGAGCGGCATCCTACACAGCGGCTCCAACGAAGACAAACGCGGCGGCCTCAGCTCGCCTCGTCCGTGTGTCCGCAGATCAGGGGGCTTGTGCTCAGGCGGTCGTATCGATCGAGCCGGAAGCGCGCCCCGCGGCCTTCACCACTGCTACGAGCGCCGGGCGCAAGCAGCGCCCGTGCAGGACGTAGCCAGCCTGCAGCACTTGGCCGACCGTGCCCGGCTGATGCTGCTCGGAAGCGTCCATCTCGAACATCGGCTGGTGGAAGGCCGGATCGAAGCGCTCGCCGAGGGGCTCGATCCGCTTCAAGCCGTGGCGCTCGAAGATCGAGAGCATCTCGCGCTCGACCATGGCGACGCCGTCCACCAGTCCCTTGACGCTGTCGGGCAAGCCCGCCTTGTCCGCCGGCGCGGCAGCCAGGGCGCGGCGCATGTTGTCGGCCGCGGAGACGATGTCCTTGGCGAACTGCTGCACCGCGAACTTCTGCACGTCCTCCCGCTCGCGCGCGTGGCGCTTGCGCAGGTTCTCGGTCTCGGCGAGCGCGCGCAGCAGCTGGTCCTTCAGGCGCGCGACCTCGGTTTCGAGCTCGGCCGTGCGCCCGCCCTGCGCTCCCGGCGCTTCGGCGCTCTCGCCGCCGTTCGCCGTGCTGCCGGACTCGCGCGTTCCCGCAGCCTCCTGGCCTTCGGTTTCCGGCCCTGGACGTCCGTGCTGATCGATCGGCATTCCTCAATCCTCCTCGCCGCTGCGTGCCCTGGCGCGCCAGCCCATGCGTCCCGAAGCCCGGTCGAAGCAGGGTGGCGCGCGCCGCCGCGCAGCGCGCGCGCTCTCAGCCCATCACGCGGCCGATCACCTTGGCGGTGAAGTCGACCATGGGAATGATGCGCGCGTAGTTGATCCGCGTCGGACCGATCACGCCGATCGCCCCGACGATCCTCTCACGGCTGTTCATATAGGGAGCGATGACGATAGAACAGCCCGCCAGAGTGAAGGTCTCGCTCGCCGCGCCGATATAGATCTGCACGCCCTCGCCGCGCGAGGTCGCCTCGATCAGCCGCAGCAGGTTCTCCTTGCGCTCCAGCGCCTCGAAGAGCCCGCGCACGCGCTCCAGGTCGTCGATCACCGTGACGTCCTTCAGCAGCGTATGGCGGCCATGCATGATGAGCGAGCCGCTGCGGCCCTCGCCGCTCCAGCTTGCAAGGCCGGCTTCGACGACCTTGCTCGTCAGCGCGTCGAGCTGGGCGCGGTGGTCGTCGAGCTCGCCGCGGACCTGCTCCCGCGCCTCGTCCAGCGTGCGCCCGACCATGCGCGACGCCAGGTAGTTGGTCGCCTCCTGCAGGCGCGACGGCGGCAGGCCGACCGGCACCTCGATCACCCGGTTCTCGACCTGGCCGTCCTCGCTGACCATGACCACGAGGGCACGGCCGGGACCGAGATGAACGAACTCGATGTGGCGCAACGGGCTCTCTGATTTCGGCGCGACCACCAGGCCGACGCAGCTCGACAGGCCGGACAGCAGCTCCGACGCGCCCGCCAGCAGCTCCTGGAAGTCGCGCCCCTGGGCTGCGCAGCGGCTCTCGATCTGCGCCCGCTCCTCGTCGCGCAGCTGGCCGACCTGCAGAAGGCCGTGCACGAAGAGGCGCAGGCCGGCTTCGGTCGGGATCCGCCCAGCCGAGGTATGAGGGGCCGCGATCAGCCCGGCCTCCTCCAGGTCCGCCATGACGTTGCGGATCGTTGCCGGCGAGAGACCGAGGCCCAGCTTGCGCGAGAGCGTGCGCGAACCGATAGGATCGCCGGTTTCGACATAAGTTTCAACGATTTGCCTGAAGATCTCGCGCGTCCGCTCGGTCAGCTGCATGAGCGCCTGGCCCGGCGGCGTCCCGGCCGCGCGGCCGACGGCGAGCTTGTGCGGGTTCTCGACGCTCGGCGCTTGGGCGCCCGTCGAGCCCAGGGGTGACGTGTTTGCGGACAGGGGCATCGTCGCTCCGATACGCGGTTGACAGCCCGTTGCAGATCCGTGTTGATCCCGACCGCTCGCTGGCGAACTGGGTCCTGACCTCAGGGCTCCGTGCGACCGGGTGAGCAGCAAAGGTAGGCAGGGGCACCCGGGGCGTCAACGCCGCGACCTGCCAGCCCGTTTCCAGGAGCACGTCATGCCACGCCTGCTGGGTCGCGCATCGGACGCGATGCGCCCCGTGTCGTTCACCGTCGACGTGTCGAAGCACGCCGAAGGGTCCTGCCTCGTCAAGTTCGGCGACACCCATGTTCTCTGCACCGCCAGCGTGGAGGAGCAGGTGCCGTCCTTCCTGCGCGGCAGCAAGCGCGGCTGGGTCACCGCCGAGTATGGCATGCTTCCGCGCGCCACCACGACGCGCACCGACCGCGAGGCAGCCGCCGGCAAGCAGTCCGGCCGAACACAGGAGATCCAGCGCCTGGTCGGGCGCGCGCTGCGCGCGGTGACCCGGCTCGACGGCTTCGGCGAGCGCGCGGTGAAGGTCGATTGCGACGTGCTGCAGGCCGACGGCGGCACGCGCACGGCCTCGATATCGGGCGGCTACGTGGCGCTCTACCTCGCTTTCGAGCATCTGAAGGCGATCGGCGTGGTCAAGGAAATCCCGTTGCGCACGGCCGTTGCCGCCGTGTCCTGCGGCATCGTCAAGGGCGTGCCGTGCCTCGATCTCGACTACGACGAGGATTCGAAGGCGGAGGTCGATGCGAACTTCGTCGTCACCGGCGACGGCAAGCTGGTCGAGGTGCAAGGCGCGGCCGAAGGCGCGCCCTTCGAGCGGGCGCAGCTCGACCGGATGCTCGACCTGGCGCTGAAGGGTTGCGCCGAGCTCGTCCTGGCGCAACGCGCCGCGCTGAAGCTGGCCTAGCGGATCTCTTCCGGCCGCCGTCCGTCAGCGGACATCGGCCATCGGGGCCAGCAGGTCGACCTCGCCCTTGTCCTCGTTGGCGATCACCGCGGCGCACTCGCCGACGATCGAACCGGACATCTCGATGATCGCGGTGCCCCAGCGGTCGACCTCCTCGAAGCGGCAGCTGCCGAAGGGCTGGAACGTCGCCTCCAGCTCCTCCTCGAAGGCCTTGAGCTTGGGCGCGCAGACCTTGGCGACGCCGGGCGGCAGGAAGCCGAGGACGTCGGTGCCGAAGGCGAGGAAGCCCGACGGCATGAAGGAACGCTTGTAGTGGCGGTCGTGCACCAGGCGCACGGCGTAGTCGAGATAGGGGTACTGCGACCACAGCTGCATCGACAGCTTCTCGCCCTTCTTCATCTCTCGGGCGAGCAGCAGGTTGCTCTCGTACAGACGCAGCTTCAACGTGGCAGCCATGCTCGGAGCTCCTTGCCGTGCCGGGCGGCGAGCGCCACCTTGCGAGGCGGCGCGCGGCCGGTGCCAGAATGGCGAAGGACGGCTCGGCGCACAAGCTTCAGCCGCAGGCCTATGACGAAGGGAAGAGGCCGATGCTCGGTCAGGGGTCGATGCTGGTTAACGGGCGGCGGGCGGCCAGGCGCTTCGCGGGCGGTCGGTTGGTCATCGCCAGCCACAATGCCGGCAAGGTGCGCGAGATCGGCGAGCTGCTGGCGCCCTGCGCCGTGACGGTCGCTTCCGCCGGCGATCTCGGCCTGCCCGAGCCCGAGGAGACCGGCACGAGCTTCATCGCCAATGCCGAGCTGAAGGCGCTGGCCGCGGCGGCCGCCGCGCAGATGCCGGCGCTCGCCGACGATTCCGGCTTGTGCGTTCAGGCGCTCGGCGGCGACCCCGGCATCTACTCCGCCCGCTGGGCCGGGCCGTCGAAGGATTTCGGCGCGGCGATGCGCAAGGTGCAGGACGCCCTGGCGAGCGCTAGGGCGGGGAGCGACCGGCGCGCCTACTTCGCGTGCGCGCTGTCGCTCGCTTGGCCCGACGGGCACGTCGAGTCGTTCGAAGGCCAAGTGCACGGCACGCTGGTCTGGCCGCCGCGCGGCGATCGCGGATTCGGCTACGACCCGATGTTCCAGGCCGACGGCCATGCGCAGACTTTCGGCGAGATGGAGCCGGCGGCGAAGCATGCGATCAGCCACCGCGCCATCGCCTTCCGCCTTCTCGTCGAATCCTGCTTCGCAGG
>JAEULF010000183.1 GCA_016793965.1 Alphaproteobacteria bacterium
CGCCATGGCGGCGCCCGCGATCATCGGGTCGAGACCGCCGAGAGCGGCGACCGGGATCGCGACGACGTTGAACCCGAAGGCCCAGGCGAGATTCTGCCGCACCTTCGCGGCGATCGCGCGCGCGAGGTCGAGCGCTGCCGGCACCAGGAGCGGATCCGGGCGCATCAAGGTCAGGCCGGCCGCGGCGACGGCGACATCCGCGCCGCCGCCGACCGCGATGCCGAGATCGGCCGCCGCCAAGGCCGGCGCATCGTTGACGCCGTCGCCGACCATGGCGACGACCTTGCCGCCGGCGCGCAGCTTGGCGATCTCCTCGGCCTTGCTCTCCGGCAGGATCTCCGCGACGACATGCTCGATGCCCAGAGATCCGGCCACAGCGAGGGCGGCGCGCCCGTTGTCGCCGGTCAGCATCGCTGTCTCGATCCCGTCTGCCTTGAGCCGCGCGATCGCCGCGGCGGCGAAGGGGCGCAGTGTGTCGCTGAGCGCCACGACGCCGAGCGCCGCCCGTGCCTCGGCGTCCGCCACGAAGACCAAGGTGGCGCCGCGCGATTCGGACGCACCCGCCTGCCCGGCGAGCGGCGACAGGTCGATGCCGCGCTCCGTCATCAGGCGCTGGCTGCCGACGACGAGGCGCCGTCCCGCCACGACCGCCTCGACTCCGCGGCCGGGCAGCGCCGTGACGGCGTCGGCGCGTCCGGCCGCCCGCCCTCCCGCATGGCCATGCCGCGCTTGCGCCGCGTCGCGGATCGCGCGCGCGAGGGGATGGGCGCTGCCCTCCAGTGCGGCGGCGACCAGGTCCAGCAGCGCGCCGTCATCGCCGTCCGCCGCTGCGACCGCGACGACAGCAGGGCGACCGACCGTCAGCGTCCCCGTCTTGTCGAAGGCGACGACGCGGACGCGGCGCGCGCGATCGAGCGCCTCGGCGTCGCGGATCAAGAGCCCGGCGCGCGCCGCCACCGCAGTGCCGACGGCGACGGCCGCGGGCGTCGCCAGGCCGAGCGCGCAGGGACAGGCGACGACCAGCACGGCCACCGCCGCGAGCAGGCCCGCCTCGGCATTTCCGGCGACCAGCGCCCAGGCAAGGAAGGTGACGACGGCGACGAGCAGGACCGCCGGCACGAAGACGGCGGCGACTCGGTCGACCAGCCGCTGCATGGGCGCCTTGCTCGCCTGCGCCCGCTCGACCGCCTGGGCGATGCGCGCGATCGTCGCGTCGGCGCCGATCCCGGTCGCACGGACGCGCAGCAGCCCGTCGCCGTTGATCGACCCGCCGATGACCTTGTCGCCGGGACCGCGCGGCACCGGCATGCTCTCGCCTGTCACCAGCGCCTCGTCGAGCTGGCTCTCGCCGGCCTCGATCGTGCCGTCCACCGGCACGCGGTCGCCGGGTGCCACCACGGCGATCTCGCCCTTGCGCAGGTCCGTCGCGGCGACGGTCGCGACGCGGCCGTCGCGCTCGACCTGCGCCGTCTCCGGCACCAGGCGCATCAGCGCGCGGATCGCGGCGCCGGCGGCACGCTTGGCGCGCCGCTCGAGGATGCGGCCGAGCAGCACCAGCGTGATCACCACGGCGGCGGACTCGAAGTAGAGATGGTGCCCGGCATGGGGGCCGAGCCGCGCCATGCTCCAAAGGCTGAGCCCGAAGGCGGCTGAGGTGCCGAGTGCCACCAGGAGGTCCATGTTGGCGACGCGGTTGGCAAGCGCCATCGCGGCACCGCGGTAGTGCGACCAGCCGATCCAAAGCTGCACGGGCGCAGCAAGCGCGAGCTGCGCCCAGGGCGGCAGCGCCAGGTCGAGCCCGAGAGGCGCGGCGAGCATCGGCAGCACGAGCGGAACGGTCAGGACGACGGCCGCGGCAAAGCGCAGGATGTCGCGGCGCGCGTCTGAATCGGCGCCGGCATCTGCCTCGCCGCCGCCCGGCTCCAGCGGAACGGCGTGATAGCCGGTCCGCGTGACTGCCTCTGCCAGGTCGGAGGGAGCCGCGATCGGCGCCCCGTCGGCGCCGCGCGCCACCGTGGCATGGGCGGTCTCGCTGGCCAGGTTCACGGTCGCGTCGACGACGCCGGGCACGCGCTTCAGCGCGCGCTCGACGCGCCCGACGCAGGACGCGCAGCTCATCCCGGACACGGAGAGGCCGACGTCGAGCGTATCGGGACTGACAGTCCTGGCTTCCATGCCGGCGCGACACCCTGCTGGAGGAGAGAGCAACTTGGCCTGGGTTGCGCTTCCGGCCATTGACGCAGCGCAATCCTGCGCTGCGGGCGACGCCTAGCGGCCGCCCTCGCCCACCACCACGAAGGGCGCCCAGAAGACAGGGTGCGCGAACTCGGCCTTGGCCTTGCCGTCGATCAGCCCGGTGACGGCCAGGCGATGCGCCTCGGCGCGCGTCGTCCCGGGCTGCGCCGCCTCCTTCAGCATGCTCGTCGTCAACGCGACGGCAGCCTCGCTGACCACCGGCCAGTGCGACACAAGGAGCGCGCGGGCACCGGCGAAGAAGAAGGCCTTGGCCAGGCCCGAGAGTCCCTCCGCGGTCGGCGACCCGTCGGGTGCCGCCGTGTTGCAGGCCGACAGGATCACCCAGTCCGCGTCGAGCTTGAGCTGCGCCACCTCGCTCGCGGTCAGCAGTCCGTCGTCCTCCGGCGTCGCCTTGCCCGGCGGCGTCAGGATCAGGGCAGGCTCGGCCAGGCCCTCGATCTCGCCGGCGACGACGCCGTGCGTCGCGAAGGCGAGCACCTTGTGGTCGCTGAGCGCGGCCTTCTTCACCGTCGCTTCGGTGGCGCCCTCGCGCAGCATCAGCGAGGCCGTCGGCGCTCCGAGCGAGCGCGCCATGGCGGCCAGCTCGTCGGCGGTGTCGGGGAGAGACGGCACCTGCCGCAGCGCCTCCGGATCGGCCGTTGCGCCGCGGAACAGCGAGCGCAGGTTGGGCCGCTCCTCGACCAGGGTCCACCCGACCGCCGCGACCGCCTGGCCGGCCGGCTTCGCGGCGCGCTTCGCGTTCATGTCCACCGGGTGGTCCTTCAGCATCGGGTCGCCGATCCCGAGGAAGGGGCGCGTGGCGCGCGTCTGCCGCGCGAAGCTGCGCAGCGCCCTGAGCGAGCCGACCGAGGGCAGCACGGACACGGCCATGCGCTTGGCGAGCCAGGGCGCGTCGCGGAAGTCGGTCGTGTCGCCTGGCTCGAACTGCGGCTTCGCCGGCGGCGCGGTCAGCAGGACGCCGACCGGCAGGCTGCCGAGCGACGCGTCGGGCACCAAGAAGAGGTGCTTCGCTCCCTCCAGCAGCGCCGCAGCCGGCGCGAAGAGCTGCGCATAGAGCGCATGTGCCCGCGTCGCGTCGAACGGCGCCAGGTCGGCCAGGTCGGCCTTGCCCGTCGGATCGAGCCCGGCGCGCAGCGCCTTGACGGCCGCCGCAAGGTCCTTGGCGCCGACTTCGGCGCGCGCGATCGCGACCCGATCCTTGCGCAGGGCGAAGACATGCGTGTCCTTCGGGCCGACCACGAACGCCATCAGGGCCTCGTGGGGGCCGAGCAGCGCTTGCGCATCGGCCAGGGCAAGCGGCTTCGGGTCGGCGATCTCGCCATAGGCAGGGAACTCGCGCCGCAACCGATCCGCGATCTCCGCGACCCGCCGCTGCAGCGCGGCGGCGCGCTCGCGCAGCTGCTGCTCCTGCGCGCCGTCGCGCTGCGCGGCCCGCTTCGCAACGGCCTTGACCATAGCGGCATCGACGGCGTCGAGCTGGGCAACCGCGTCCTGGCGCTCGCGCACCACGGCCGCGAGCGCGTCCGTGCCGGCGGCGAAGCGCGCGGCCATCCGCGACACTGCCTCTCCGGTCGAGGTGGCGTTCTTCAGGTCGAGCAGGCGGAAGGCTTCGTCATTGAGCGCGGTCCGCTCGGGCTCGGCAGCCGTCGTCGCGACCCGAGCCGCAGCGGCGAGGTGCAGGCGGAAGGCGCCGGACGAGAGCCGCTGCTCTGACAACCGCGCCGCGTCGCTCGCCTCGTCGTCGTCCGCGTGCTCAGCGCGGCCGCTGCGGATCGCGGTCGAGCGCCGGTAGAAGGCCAGCGCCGCCCTGTCGTCGCCGCGCAGCGCGCTGAGCTCGGCGAGGTTGGCGAGGGACAGCGCGACCAGCGGATGCTCCTTTCCGAGCGCCCGCTCCCAGATCGCGAAGCTGCGCTGGAACAGCGGCGCGGCTTCGTCGTACTTGCCTTGCGAGCGCAAGACGGAGGCGACGTTGTTGATCGACTCGGCGACGTCCGGGTGGTCCTGGCCGAGCAGCTTCTCGCGGATCGCGAGGCTGCGACGATAGAGCGGCTCGGCCTCCTCGCTCCGGCCAAGGCTGCGCAGCAGGAATCCCAGGTTGTTCATCGTGGCCGCGACGGCCGGGTGCTCCGGGCCGTGGATCGTCTCGCGCAGCGCAAGCGCCTGGCGGAACAGCCGCTCGGCCTCGATCGGTCTGCCGACGCGGCGGACCGCGCTGGCGAGGTTGCTCAACGCCTGCGCCGTGCTCGGGTGCTCCGGGCCGAGCGCCTTCATGCGGATGGCCAGGCTGCGGCGATAGAGCGCCGCGGACTCAGGATAGCGGCCCTGCACGAGGTACAGCCCGGCAAGGTTGTTGATGCGATCGGACACCGTCGGGTGCTCGGGGCCGCGCACGCGCTCGTCGGTCGCCAAGCTGCGGCGCATCGCCTGCTCAGCGTCGCCGTAGCGGCCGAGCCCCTGCAGAGCCAGCCCAAGGTTGCCGAGCGTGGTCGACGTGTCCGGATGGTCGGGACCGTAGGCACGCTCGTAGATGGCGAGGGCTCTACGGTAGAGAGGCTCGGACTCCGCCCGCTTGCCCTGGGCGCTCGTCAACCCGGCCAGCGCGTTCAAGGACGCAGCGACGCTCGGATGGTCAGGGCCGAGCGATTTCTCTCGCTGCGCCAGGGCTCGCCGCAGCATCGGCTCGGCCTCCGCAAAGCGGCCTTGCGCGCGCACGACGCCCGCCAAGCTGACGAGGGATGCCGCGACGTCCGGGTGCTCGGGCCCCAAAGCCTTCTCGCGCCCTGCCAGAGCGCTGCGGTACAGCGTCTCCGCCTCATCGTAGCGGCCCTGCGCGTTGATCGTCGCCGCCAGGCTTGCCCGCGTCGACATCACCTCAGGATGCTCCGCTCCTTGCTGCTTCTCGCGTAGCGCCAAGGCTTTCAGCAGCAGTGCCTCCGCCTCGGCGTACCGGCCGAGATCGCGCAGTGCGACGGCGAGATGACCCTGCGCGATGGCGACGGACAGGTGCTCGGGCCCGCGCGCCTTGACCTGCATCTGCAAGCTGCGCTGGTAAAGCGGCTCCGCTTCGGCATATCGACCCTGCGCGCGCTTGAGGGCCGCAAGGTTGAGCAGGCTCGTCGCGACCTCCGGATGGTCGGGACCGCGCAGCTTCTCCTGCAGCGCCAGGCTCCGGGCGAAGAGCGACCCGGCCTCGTCCAACCGGCTCTGCGCCTGCACGGCGATCCCCAGGTTGTTCAGCGCGACGGCAACGTCCGCATGCTCGGGACCGCGCGCCGCCTCGGTGATCGCGAGGTTGCGGCGATAGAGCGCCTCGGCCTCGGCATAGCGTCCCTGCAGCCGCACGGCGCGGGCGAGGACGGCGAGGACGCGTGCCACGGCGACGTTGCTCTGCCCGAGCTCCTTCTCGCGCAAGGCCAGCGCCTCGCGCGCCCGCGGCTCGGCATCCTTGTAGCGGCCGGCCTCGACGAGCTTGGTCGCCTCGGCGAGCAGAGCGGCGGCGTCCGCCTGCGCCGCTGCCGGAGTCGCCCGAAGGAAGGTCACGGCGCAGGCGACGGCCGCCAGGGCGAAGATTGCTCGCATGCTCGATCCCATCCTTCGCGAGCGGCGCGCCGCTCAGCCTTTGGCGTGGAAGTGCTCGTAGATCCGCTTGGCCACGGCGGCGCTGATGCCGTCGACCTTCTCAAGGTCGGCCAGCCCCGCCCGCGCCACCTCGCGCGCGGAGCCGAAATGGTGCAGCAGCGCCTTCTTCCGCCGCGGCCCGATACCCGGCACCTCGTCGAGAGCGGACAGGCCGAGCTGCTTGGCCCGCTTGTCGCGGTGCGCGCCGATGACGAAGCGGTGCGCCTCGTCGCGCAATCGCTGGAGGTAGTAGAGCACGGGGTCGCGCGGCTCCAGGCTGAAGGGG
>JAEULF010000185.1 GCA_016793965.1 Alphaproteobacteria bacterium
CCTGCGCGTCGCCGCCCAGGTCTGCGACCGCGTCGCCGTCATGCACAAGGGCGAGATCGTCGAGCAGGGCCGCGCGGTCGAGCTCTTCGCCGCGCCCCAGCACGCCTACACGAAGAGCCTGCTCGACGCGGCGCCCGGGCGCGGGATGACGTTCGGAGGGTAGAGATTTTGATGCGGTGTATGCATTGACGCATCGCTGTCAATGCATACGATGCTAGCAATGCTGGCATCGAGGTTTGGCGTCTATGGCGGCTCTCACCATCCGCAACATCAGTGATGACCTGAAGCAGCGCTTGCGGATGAGCGCGGCCGAGCACGGCCGGTCCATGGAAGAGGAAGCGCGGCAGATCCTCGGCGCGGCGCTGCAGCCGCGCGATAGGGCGGATGAACCCGGCCGGAACCTTGCCGAGATGGTGCGCCGCCATTTCGCGCCCCTGGGCGGCGTCGAGCTGGAGCTGCCGCCTCGCGAGCCGATGCGGGAGCCGCTGAAGTTCGACGAATGATCGTCGTCGATTCCAACGTCCTCTCGGAACTGATGCGTGCGGCACCGGCGCCGACCGTGCTCGACTGGTCGCAACGCTAGCCGAGGGCGACGCTGCTCACGACGGCCGTCACGAAGGCCGAGATCCTCTATGGCATCGAGTCGCTGCCGCACGGCAAGCGGCGCGAGGCGCTCGATGCCGCGGCACAGCGGCTCCTCCTGCACGAGTTCGCCGGCCGCATCCTTCCGTTCGACGGCGCGGCCGCGGTCATGTTCGCGACGATCGCCGTGGGGCGTCGCAAGAGCGGACGCCCCATGGGCATCGCCGATGCCCAGATCGCCGCTATCGCGCGCGCTCATGGGGCAGCCGTTGCCACTCGGAACGTCGCCGACTTCGCCGATTGCGGCGTCGCGCTCATCGATCCCTGGACGGCCTGATCGCTGCTGCCCGTCATTGCATTCCCAGGCGGTCCCGGACAGGATCGCCGGCAACGCGCAAGCGCGTCGTGCCGAAGCGCGAGAAGAGCGAGGATCGTCACATGGAGTCAAATCGGATCGCGCGCGCTGCGGCGGTCGCTGGCGTCGTCTTGGCGGCGGGCGGCCTGGCCTCCTGCTCGCTCGACAACCCCATCCGCACGGACACCGGCAAGCTGCGCCAGCAATATCTGGTCGCCCTGCAGGACGTGACGGCCGCCAATGCCGCGGCGAGCGCCACGGCGACCCGCCAGCTCGACGCCGCGTTCAAGGCGCTGGGCTTCCGCACGCGTGCCGTCGCCGCGGGCGCCGGCGTGAGCGAGGCGGCGATCATCGTCGCGCCCTCGCGCATGGACGACAAGTCGTGCCTGCGCTCGGCCGTGCGCACGGTCGGCGTCGCGCAGCCGAAGACCTACGACCACGCGACCGATCGCGGCGCTGGCAGCTGGGAGCTCGCCGGCACGGAGTGCGCGCGGGTGCACGCCGAGGGCATCGTCAAGGAGCTGGTGAAGCGCGGCGGCTGACGCCGCCGGCGCTACCTCCTTGCGGCCTCAGATCACCGGCGGCGGGTTGCGGTCGAGGCTGGTGCGGCGCTGGTGCCAATAGGGATAGACCAGCGGCCGCTTGCTGACCTCGTCGAGGCGCTTGACCTGCTCGGCCGTCAGCTTGAAGTCGGCGGCGGCGAGGTTCTCGCGCAGCTGCTTCTCGGTGCGGGCGCCGATCACGACCGTCGCGATCGACGGGCGCTGCAGCACCCAGTTGAGCGCCACCTGGCTGACCGAGCGGTTGGTCTCCTTGCCGATCGCTTCCAGCACGTCGACGATGGCGTAGAGCTGGTCCCTCGGCGGCTCGGGCCCGAGCGTGCCGATCTGGCCGTAGCGCGTGTCCTTCGCGGCCTCCGGCTTGGACCGGCTGACCTTGCCGGAGAGGAGGCCGCCGGCCAGCGGGCTCCAGACCACGGCGCCGACCTTCTGGTCGAGGGCGAGCGGCATCAGCTCCCACTCGTACTCGCGCCCCACCAGCGAGTAATAGAGCTGGTGCGCCACGTAGCGCGGCCAGCCGTAGCGGTCCGCGGTCGCCAGCGCCTTCATCAAGTGCCAGCCCGAGTAGTTCGAGCAGCCGACGTAGCGGATCTTGCCCGCGCGCACGAGGTCGTCGAGCGTGCGCAGCGTCTCCTCGACCGGCGTCATGGCGTCGAAGCCGTGCATCTGCCAGAGGTCGATGTAGTCGGTGCCCAGCCGCTTCAGGCTGGCGTTGCAGGCGTCGATCAGGTGGTGGCGCGATGACCCCAGGTCGTTGGGCCCGGTGCCGGTCTTGAAGGTCGACTTGCCGGAGATCAGCACTTTCGAGCGCCGGCCCTGGATCGCCTTGCCCAGGATCTCCTCGGCGAGGCCGCCGGAGTAAGCGTCGGCGGTGTCGAACATGGTGAGGCCGGCGTCCAGGCAGATATCGACCAAGCGCTTCGCCTCATCGACCTGCGTGCTGCCCCAGGCCTTGAAGAAGTCGTTGCCGCCGCCGAAGGTGCCGGTGCCGAGCGTCAGCGCCGGGACGCTGAAGCCGGAGCCGCCGAGCAGACGATATTCCACGGTCGCAATCTCCTGTTTCGGGCGCGCGCGTGCCGCAGGCCGATCCGGGCCCGGCGCCGCCGCCATCCGTCGTGTTGCGCTGGTTGCAGAACTCAGAAGCCGAGCGACGTTACCATACGCCGGCGAAAGTCCATGTCCGGAATTCGCCCCGTCCCGGCCCTGGCGTTGTCGCGCATGTGCTCGGGCTTGCTCGTCCCGGGAATGGCGCAGGTGACCGATGGGTGGCCGAGGACGAACTTGAGCAGCACCTGGCTCCAGCTCGTGCAGTCGATCTCCGCGGCCCAGCTCGGCAGCGCCGTGCCGCGCAGCCGGCGCAGCAGCCCGCCGCCGCCGAAGGGCCGGTTGACGATCACGGCGACGCCGCGCTCGGCCGCCAGGGGCAGGATCGTCCGCTCCGCCGCGCGGTCATCGAGCGCATAGTTGATCTGCACGAAATCGATCGGCTCCGCGCGCATCGCGGCGGCGACCTCGTCATGCGCGCTCGCCGCATAGTGGGTGATGCCGAGATGGGCGATGCGGCCCTCCGCCTTCCAGGCGCGCAGCGTCGCCAGGTGCGTGCTCGCATCGACCAGGTTGTGCACCTGCATCAGCTCGATGCGCTCGCGCCGCAGGAGCTGCAGCGAGCGGCGCATCTGGTCGACGCCGGCCTGGCGGCCGCGCGTCCAGACCTTGGTGGCGACGAAGGCGCGATCGTGCAAGCCGGTCTCGGACAGGAGATCGCCGACGACGCCTTCGGCGCGGCCGTACATGGGCGACGAGTCGACCACGGAGCCGCCGGCCTCGACCAGCGCGCGCAGGACATCGGCGAGCGGCGCGCGCTCGTCCGGCGCCGGGCCGACGTCGAAGCCCTGCCAGGTTCCCAGGCCGATCACCGGCAGCATCCGGCCGCTCGACGGGATGGGGCGTGAGTCCATGCGATCCCCTGGCAGCGGTCCCGCCCGCGCCTGCGGGCGGGTCTGCTCGCTTGTCGCCTGTCCCCTCGCTCAGATCCGCATCGTGAACGGGCTCGGGAAGTCGTCGCTCATGTCGACCCAGACGCACTTGGTCTGCAGGTAGTTGCGGATGGTCTCCATGCCGTTCTCGCGGCCGAGGCCGGAGCGCTTGTAGCCGCCGAAGGGCGCCATCGGCGCGACGCTGCGGTAGGTGTTGATCCAGACCGAGCCGGCCTGCAGCCGCGCGGCGATCCGATGGGCGCGGCCGAGGTTGGAGGTCCAGATGCCGGAGGCCAGGCCGTAGAGCACGTCGTTGGCGATCTCGACCGCCTGGTCGTCGTCCTTGAACGGGATGACCGAGAGCACCGGGCCGAACACCTCCTCCTGGGCGATCCGCATCTTGTTGTGGACGCCGGTGAAGATGGTCGGCTCGACGAACCAGCCGGTGCCGCATTCCGGGCGGGACGCGCGGCCGCCGCCGATCATCGGCTTGGCGCCCTCGCCCTTGGCGATCTCCAGGTACTTCAGGACCTTCTCGAGCTGCGGCTGGGTCGCCACCGGTCCGACATGGGTGCCCAGGTCCATCGGGTCGCCCATCCGCGCCGTGCGCGCCAGCGCCAGGACCTTGTCGACGAAGGCGTTGTGGATCTTCTCCTCGACCAGGAGGCGCGAGCCGGCGATGCAGGTCTGGCCGGTGGCCGCGAAGATGCCGGCGACGACGCCCTTGGCCGCCACGTCCAGGTTGGCGTCGGCGAAGACGATGTTCGGCGACTTGCCGCCGAGCTCCAGGGTCGCGGGGATGAGCCGCCGGCCCGCCGCCTCGGCGACCTTCGATCCGGTCGCCTCGCTCCCGGTGAACGCCACCTTGGCGACCCTCGGGTGCTCGACCAGCGCCATGCCGACCTCGGCGCCGAAGCCGGTCACGACGTTGATCACGCCAGGCGGGAATCCGGCCTGCTCGACCAGCTTCATGAACAGGCTGATCGACGTCGAGGTGAACTCGGACGGCTTGACCACCATGGTGTTGCCGGCGGCGAGCGCCGGCGCCAGCTTCCAGGACGTCAGCAAGAGCGGCGAGTTCCACGGCGCGATGGCGACGCAGACGCCGAGCGGCTCCGGCCGCGTGTAGGTGAGGGTGGACGGCTTGTCGATCGGGATGACCGCGCCCTCGACCTTGTCCGCCAGGCCGCCGAAGTAGCGGTACCATTGCGGCACGTAGCGCATCTGCGCGCCCATCTCGGCGAGCAGCTTGCCGTTGTCGCGCACCTCCATGGCGCCCAGCTCGGCCGCGTGCGCGGCGATCAGGTCGGCGAGCTTGAACAGCAGCGCGCCGCGCTGGGTCGCGTTCAGCTTCGGCCACTCGCCCGTGGTGAACGCCTTGTGCGCCGCCTCGACCGCGCGGTCGGCGTCGGCCCTGGCGCCGCGCGCCACCAGCGCCCAGGGCTGCCCGGTGTAGGGGTTGAAGGACTCGAACCAGGCGCCGGTCGAGGGCTCGGCGGCCTTGCCGTCGATCAGCATCGGGAACTTCTCGAGCACGCCTGCCATGGTCGATCTCCATCACGAAATGTCATGCCCGCGCTTTCGGGACCGAGGATTTGGGATGGGCCCTGGCGAGTCAACGCGCTGCGAGCCCGGCCGTCACGCCCTGATGCCGAAGGCGAAGATCGCGGCCATCCCCGCCGCGCCGGCCAGGGTCCCGCGCAGCAGGCCGGAGGTGCTGCCGATCGTCGCATAGCTGACGAGCCAGAGGCCGACGCCGATCTTGGCGGCAGCGAGGAGGGCCAGAGCAGGCGCGGCGTCGATCGCCAGCAGCGCCGGATTGGCGACGAAGCCGAGCGGCACGACGTAGAGGCCGATGCCGATGCGCATGGCATGGAGCGCGACCTGCAGCCACGGCGCGCCGGCGATGCCGGCCGCGACGAACACCGTGCCGCACACCGGCGGCGTGATGGTGCAGAGCAGCGCGTACCAGAACACGAACATGTGCGCGTGCAGCTCCGGCAGGCCGAGCTTGACCAGCGCCGGGCCGGCGACGGCGATGCAGATCAGGTAGGCCGCCGTGGTCGGCAGCTCCATGCCGAGGACGAGGCAGGCGACGGCGGTCAGGACCAGGGCCACCCACAGCTCGCCCTGCGAGATGCCGAGGATCAGCGACGTCAGCTTGACGCCGAGGCCGGTCATGTTGAAGACGCCGATGATGATGCCGGCGCAGATGATGATGGCGGCGATCATGCCGATCTGCCGCGCCGCGTCGACCAGGGCGGCGGCGAGCCGACGGCCGAACAGGCGCAGCGAGGGGCGCGCGCTGCCGGACCAGGGCAGCATGGCGATGGTCGCGACGGTGGCCCATAGGGCGGAATAGGCGGCGGCGTAGTCCTCGACCATCAGCAGCACGACGAGGATGGCCAGGGGCGCGCCGAAGAAGGGCGCCGTCGCCCGGACCTGGCGCCAGCCCGGCAGCTGGTCGCGCGGCAGCGGCGCCAGGGCGTAGCGCTGCGCGAAGAAGTGCACGCCGACCCATGAGGCCGCGAAGAACAGGATGGCCGGCAGCACCGACGCGACGGCGATCTCGCCATAGGGCCTGCGGATCAGCTCGGCCATGATGAAGGCGCCGGAGCCCATGACCGGCGGCATGATCTGGCCGCCGGACGAGGCGACCGCTTCCGTCGCGGCGGCGAGCGTCGCCGGGTAGCCCATGCGCTTCATGGCCGGGATGGTGATGCTGCCGACCGAGGCGACGTTGGCCGAGGCCGAGCCGGAGATCGTGCCGTAGAGCGCGGAGGCGAGCACGGCGACCTTGGCGGCGCCCGCCTGGAAGCGCCCGGCGAGCTGCGTCGCCAGCGCCATGAAGCCGGTGCCCGCCTCGCCCGCCGAGACGCAGGCGCCGAGGATCATGAACGGCACGATCAGCTCGATCGAGATGCCGGTGAGCGAGCCCCACAGCCCGGCCTCGGCGATCGTCATGTTGCCGAGGAAGTAGTCGAGCGGCAGCCCGGCATGGCCGAGCTGGCCGGGCAGGTGCTCGCCCCACAGCGCATAGGCGATGCACGAGAGCGCCACGGCCGGCAGCACCGGCTGCACGGCGCGGCGCGCCATCTCCAGCACCACGGCGATCAGCGCGATCGCCATGGCGTACTGCCAGGCGCTCGGCTTGAGCGCGCCGTACTGCTCGACGAGCGCGCCGCGATCGGCGATCAGGGCCGCCGTCGCCGCAGTGCCGATGGCGCAGGCGGCGTAGCCGGTCCAGCGCGCGGCGGCGCTGCCGGCGCGCGCGAAGACGAACACCCAGGGGAGCGACGCCGCCAGGTGCAGCGGCCGGGCGATCAGGTTGGGCACCAGCCCGCCGAAGATCAGCCAGGCGTGGATGCCGACGGTGACGGCGGCCGCGGCGACAAGGAGAGGTCGCAGCTCGCGCCGATCCGCGGCCAAGGTCATGGCGCGGCCGATGCGTCCTCTCCCTGCGCGGGGCCGCAGGGGGAGGGATGCCTTGCGAGCGCCATCTCGGCTGCGTCAGTTCATCGCCGCCGGCAGCGTCACGCCGGCTTCCTTGTAGTAGCGCGCGGCGCCGGGATGCAGCTTCGCCTGCAGGAGGCCGACCATGCGGGCGTCGATGCCGTTCCACCAGGCATTGACCTTGGCCATCTCCGCCCGGCGCTCCCAGAACACCTTGGTGACGCGGTAGGCGACCTCGTCCGGCATGTCCGTGGTGGCATAGCCGCCGACCGGCAGCCCGACGGTCTCGACGTCCGCATCGATCCCCTTGTAGGTCCCCTTGGCGATGGTGATCGGGCCGTAGGACGGGTCGAGCGCCAGGACCTGCTTCTGCTGCTCCGGCGTGAAGGACACCAGGCGCATCGCCGTCGTGGTCGCCAGCTCCTGGAGCTGCGGCGTCGGATGCGAGCTGCAGGTCGCGTAGCCGGCGACCTTGCGGTTCTTGACCGCCGCGCTCGCCTGGGAAAGCTCGACGTCGATGACGTTGACCTTTCCCGCGAGATCGAAGGCCTTGAAGATGGCGCCCATGGCGCGCTCGCAGAACGTGCCCTTGCCGCCGCCGAGGAAATCCTTGCCGGCGAGGTCCATGACCGACTGGACGCCGCTGTCCGCGCGCACGGCCAAGTGGACCGTCACGGCAGGGACGACGAACAGCGTGCGCACGCGGTCGTAGCCGGTCTCGCCCTCGAACGGCTTCTTGCCCGCCTTGGCGTCGGCGAGCAGCGAGGGCGGCGTCGTGAAGATGAAGTTGCCGGGCCGCTTGCCCGCCTCCTTCACGTTCTGCACCGAGCCCTGGCTCTCCTCGACGGTCGCCGTGATCTCGCCCTTGGTCGCCTCCTTCAGCGCCTCGCCGATCTGCACCATCATGACGTAGTAGGACGAGGACGAGGCGGCCGACTTGAGGGTGACGCGCGTCTGCGCGGCGGCAGGCGTCGCGAGCGCGGCCGCGAGCAGGAGCGCGGCGGCCGATGTGGCGAGGCGCATGGTTCCTCCGAAGGTTCGGGACTTCTTGCGTCCGAAGCTATCGGCGCCGCCTGCGCCGGGCAAGATGCGCTGCGCTTGGCGCCCTACTCTGCCGCCTGCGCCCGGCCGAACTCCGCGCGGACGCTGGCGTCGTGCGCGCCGACCCTGGGCACCGGCCGGTATGTCGGCGCCGCGCCGATGACGATCGCTGGCGGCGCCAGGACGCGTACCGGGCCGGCCTGGGTGTCGACGGTGACGAAGCGCGCCTGCGGGTGCTTCGCCAGGTCGTCGAGCGTGTTGACCTGGCCGTAGGCGATGCCGGCGGCGTTGAGGCGCCGGGCGACCTCCGCCCGGGGCGACTGCGCGAAGACGCGGCCGATCAGTCCGTCGAGCGCCGGGCGGTTCGCGACGCGATCGGGCCCGGTCGCGAAGCGCGGATCGCGCGCCAGGCCGGCGTCGCCGAGCACGTTGGCGCACAGGCTCTCCCACTCCCGCTCGTTCTGGATCGACAGCAGCACCGCCTTG
>JAEULF010000211.1 GCA_016793965.1 Alphaproteobacteria bacterium
GTGTTCACCGCGTACCACCTCTTCATGGCCGGGTCTCCTGACGTGCGGACGGACCCGGCGCGCGGACATCGGCGCTAGCGCCCTGCGCGAGGGATGGCGCCGGCGGTGGGGGGGGCGCTGCGGCGGCAGGCAGGAGACCGAGCAGCCTCGGCGACATGACCCTGCCTTCCCCGACCGCCTGGACAGCGGCAACGAAGGTCTCCCGATCGCAAGCGACGTCCAGGATGAGGACCGCATCGATCGGGCCGAGGTCGGCGACTGCAGCCAAGATCGGCAAGCCGGTGAAGGTGCCACCGGCTCTCGGGGCGTCAACGATGCCCACCAGGTCGACGGCCCGCCCGAGCGCGGAGACGATCGCGATCTCGGACAGATCGCCGGTCCCGACCAAGCCGACCCGGCGCCAGCCATTGTGCGCGCAGCGGTCGAGCAGCTCCGCGCACTGCTGGCGGGCCATGCGGAAGAAGGACAGCGACGTCGACAGGTAAAGGCCGGTGAGCCGCGCCTTCTCCGAGAACCCGTTGGGCGTGAGATAGTAGAGATAGCGCCGCGCCGGCGCCGAGCTCGCCTTGATCCAGCCCTTTCTCACGCAGCGCTTGACGTAGGCGTTCGCCAAGCCGACGGCGACGCCCAGCCGCTCGGCGAGGCTGCGCTGCGAATGGTCGTCCGATTCAGCGACCGCCGTCAGCAAGTCGAGAGTGACCCGCACTTCTGCCGCCGTGTTGGGCTGCCACTCGCCGGCGTCCGGCGACGCCGGCCCGCCGGTCTGAGCAACGCCGCTGGATCCTGCCGGTGTCGGTCTGAGCATGCTGTCTTATGCGGCGTTCATGTCGTGAACGTCAAGCGCCGCTGGTCGGGTGCGGCAGGCGCGACCTCGCTCGAGCGGCGGCTCAAACAGCGCCGGCGCGGATCAACGCCTCGACCTTGCCGACGTCCTCCGGAACATCGACGCCGATCGAGGGCGACGTCACGGGAACGCAGGCGATCTGGTCGCCGTACTCGAAGAAGCGCATCTGCTCCAGGCTCTCCGCCCGCTCGACGGGGCCGCGCGCGCGCGACACGAAGCGCTTGAGCGCGGACGCCGTATAGGCGTAGAGGCCGATATGCAGGCTGTAGGGCATGGCCTCGTTGAAGGCGAGCGGCACGGGCAGCCGCGAAAAGGTCATGACGCAGCCGTCGCGGCGCGGCACGAGCTTGACGCAGTTCGGCGAGTGGGCGCGCTCCGTCGGCAAGTCGGTGAGATAGGCCGTGGCGACGTCGATGCCGCGCGGCAAGGCGGCCTGCAGGCAGCCCACCACCGCATCGATCACCGCCGGGTCGATGATCGGCTCGTCGCCCTGGACATTGACGTAGATGTCGGCCGGGCGGCGCTCGGACACCTCCTGGATCCGGTCGGTGCCCGTGGCGTGGTCGGACCGCGTGACCTCGACCTCGGCCCCGGCCTCGCGGCACGTGCGCACGATCCGCTCGTCGTCGGTCGCGATCACGACGTCTGTGATGAGCTTGGCCTGCTTGGCGCGCTGCCAGACGCGCAAGATCATGGGCACGCCGGCGATCGGCACGAGCGGCTTGCCTGGGAATCGGGTCGATGACCAGCGCGCGGGGAGGACGGCCAGGACCTTCATGCCCTCTCCCTCAGGCGGCTGCCGGGCGCCCGACGAATGGGCGAGCCGCGCGGACCAGTGCCGGCATCAACGTGGGCCGCAGCAGGCGGGGATCGTAGACAGCGAAGCGGCGGTCGTTCTCGGCCAGGCAGAGATCCATGAAGGCGCGCGGCTTGATCGCAACGCCGACCTTCTCGCGCGACGCCGCCGTGAAATTGGTCTGGTCGGCATAGCCGGCCGTGTCGCGGGACGCCAGCCTGGGCTTGTCGACCGACTTCGCGACCTTGAGGCGCGAGCGCGCCTGCGCCAGGAGGGCTCGGAGCCAGCGGGCGCGGAACCTTGCCCATCCGATCGGGCCGCAGCGCGCAGCCTCGAAGGCCTGCCAGTTCGCGAAGAAGATGATGTGCCGCGCCTCCTCCTGGATCACCGGCTCGAACACCTCGACGAGGGCAGGCGGGAAGAAGCCCGACGATTTCGCCAGCGAGAACAGCCCGAAGGCGAAGAAGGAGTCCAGGCACTCCCCGATCCCGGTGCGCAGGAAGAAGTACTGCGGGTCCGACGGCCGCAAGTAGGCCGGCTCGGGCGCCAGCTCGATGCCGTAGAAGGACACCATGTCGTGCAGCACGACCTTGTGGCGCTTCTCCTCGTACGCGTTGAGCGCTATAGCCTCGCGGATGATCGGGTCGCTGCAGCTCTCGGACATTGCCTGCATGCGCAGCGAGGCATTGCCTTCGGTCTCGATCGCCATGTCCCAAAAAGGCAGCGAGCGCAGCCGCGCGAGCTCGGGCTCGGTCAGGCGCGGCCAAGCGATGACGGCGGGGCGGTACGGATTGAACGTGTCCAGGAGCATCCGGCAGAACAGCTGCTTGTGCTCCTCCGAGCCGACGCGGATCGGGCCGGAGATCTCGTCGAGGGTCCACAGGGGAGGGAGGTCGAAGCCGCCGCGAATGGCAAACCGCCCGGTCCCTGCGGCAACGGGCGGATCCTCCAGGACGTGCGGACTTGCGCTCATCGCGCGCTCGTGTGAACTGGTGAAGCGGGGACTGGCCTTATAAGACCGCCGCGCGGCGAAGGGTAGCGAGATTCCGAGCCTGTCCGGCCCTTGCCCAGCCGTCGCGCTCGGGCATCATGCGCGCCGCCACGGCGAGCCGCCATGGCGCGCCGGCTGAGGACCCTGCTTCCATGCTCCATGCCTTCGAGACCATGCTGACGCTGCTGGCGCTGACGCTCGTGCTCGGCCTCGCAGCCAAGCGCACGCCGCTGCCGCCGGCCGTGGCGCTGGTCCTCGGCGGCATGGCGATCGGATTCCTGCCCGGCCTGCCCGATGCCGGGCTCGACCCGCAGCTGACCCTCGTTCTTTTCCTGCCGCCCTTGCTGTTCTACGCCGCCTACTTCACGTCGTGGCGGGAGTTCAAGTCGCAGCTCCGCCCGATCCTGCTCCTGGCCGTCGGCCTGGTCCTGGCCACGACGGCCGGCGTCGGCTGGGTCACCAAGCAGCTCGTGCCCGACCTGCCATGGGCGGTCGCCTTCGCCTTCGGCGCAATCGTGTCGCCGCCCGATGCCGTGGCCGCTTCCGCGGTCCTCCAGCGCCTGCGGATACCCAAGCGCATCGTCACGATCATCGAGGGCGAGAGCCTGATCAACGATGCGTCCGGGCTCGTGCTGTACAAGTTCGCCGTGGCGGCGGCACTGACCGGGGCGTTCTCGGCCGGCGAGGCGGCGGCGACCTTCGTCGCGGTCAGCATCGGCGGGACGCTGATCGGGCTTGCCCTCGGCTTCGCGCTGGTCAGCGTCCTCCGCCGCATGACGGACACGCTGTCCGAGATCGTCCTGTCCTTCTTGGTCCCCTATGGCGCCTACATCCTCGCCGAGCAGTTCCACATGTCCGGCGTCCTGGCCGTGGTCGCCGCTGGCCTCGTGCTCGGCTGGAGCGCGCCGGAGGTGCTGACCGCCGAGACGCGGATCCAGGCCAAGGCGACGTGGGATTCCGTCGTCTTCATGCTCAACGGGCTGGTGTTCGTGCTCATCGGCTTGGAGCTCGACGACATCGTCGACCGGCTGGATGCGGCGCGCGCCTTCGACCTGGCCTGGATCGCGCTCGCCGTCAGCGGCGCCTCGATCGCCATCCGCCTGGTCTGGGTTTTCGCGGCGACCTATTTGCCGCGCTGGGCGCTGCCGTCCCTGCGTGCGCGCGATCCCTATCCGCCCTGGCAGCATGCGGCGGTGGTCGGGTGGGTCGGGATGCGCGGCGTCGTGAGCCTGGCCGCTGCTCTCGCGCTGCCGACGACGCTCGCCGGAGGCGTTCCGTTCCCGGGCCGCGACATCGTCGTCTTCATGACCTTCGTCGTCATCCTCGTGACCCTGGTCGGGCAGGGCACCAGCCTGGCGCTGCTCATCGACTGGCTCAACGTCAAGGAGGAGGCGAAGCACGAGGTGACCGACGCGATCGCGCGCAAGAAGATGGCGCACGCCGCCGTCGAGACGCTGGAGAGCTTCGGCGCCGACGACATCGTGCGGCTCGCCGCGCGCGGCTTCGTCATCGACGAGTACACGCGCCGGCTCTCCGTCGTCGGCGATCCCGAATCGTTCGACGGCGATCCCGAGGTCGGGCTCGAGAGCGGCCGGGCGGTGCGCGAGCTGCGCCTCCTGGCCCTGGCCGCCGAGCGTCGCCGCCTCCTCAAGCTGCGCCGGGAGCGGCTGATCGACGACGAAGCGCTGTCGCGGCTGCAGACGCAGCTCGACCACGAGGAGGTGCTGATCGGGCACGGCCGGGTGTGAGAGCGTTGCGTGCGGCGAGCGGGGCCATGCGCGCCTCGCGCTGGAAACGGTAACGCTTCCTGATATCGTTGATCCTGGGCGGGCCTTTGCGGGAGAGTTCCATGGATCGCAGGACTTGGACCATCGTCGCTGGCGCCTTCGTCATCCTGTGCATGTGCATGGGCGTGCGCCAGAGCTACGGGCTGTTCGTGGCGCCGATGGCGGCCGAGGTCGGCCACAGCCGGGAGCTGATCGGCTTCGGGTTCGCGCTGCAGAACCTCCTGTGGGGATTCTTCTCCGCTATTGCCGGCGCCTATGCCGACCGGTTCGGTCCGGCGCGGGTCGTCGCCGTCGGCGGCGTCGTATACGGCGGCGGACTACTGCTCACCGCATGGTCGCACCACCCGGTCAGCCTGGTGGTCGGCAACGCCCTGGTGGGAATCTCGATGGGCGCCGTCGCTTTCGCCGTCGTCCTGGGCGCCGTGGCGCGCGCCGCGCCGGCATCGCGGCGTGCCACAGCTATGGGCATAGCGAGCACCGGCGGGTCGTTCGGGCAATTCGCCGTGGTGCCGCTGTCGCAGCTGTTGATCGACGCCCAGGGATGGGTCATGGCGCTCGCCGTCCTCTCCGTGGCGTCGCTCGTCATGGTCCCGCTAGCTGCCACCTTGCGCCGCCCGCCGGCGACGGCCGCCGCTGCCGGTCGCCCGATCAGCCAGTCGCTGGCAGAGGCCGTGCGCGAAGCGTCCGGCCATCGCGGCTTCTGGCTGCTGACCGTCGGCTTCTTCGTGTGCGGCTTTCATCTCGCATTCGTGTCGCTCTATCTGCCGGCCTATCTTGCCGACAAGGCGCTGCCTGGGTGGCTCGCCGCAGCGGCGCTTGCTCTGGTCGGGCTTTTCAATGCCTTCGGGACCCTGGTCTGGGGAAGGCTGGGCGATCGCTATGCCAAGAATCACCTGCTGGCGCTGGTCTACACCCTGCGCTCCTTCGTCTTCCTGGGGTTCCTCGCCTTCCCGGTGACGGAGGAATCGGTCCTGGTCTTCGCGGCGGCGCTGGGCCTGCTCTGGCTCGGCACGATCCCGCTGACCAGCGGCCTCGTCGCCGCCATCTTCGGGCCGGTCTATCTGTCCACGCTCTACGGAATCGTGTTCATCGGGCACCAAGTCGGCGGCTTCGTCAGCTCCTGGATGGGCGGCTGGGTGTATGATCGCTTCGGCAGCTTCGATGCGGTCTGGTGGTGCAGCGTCGTGCTCGGCTTCGTCGCGGCCCTGCTGCACATGCCCGTGCATGAGCGGCCCGTGCCGCGCCTGCAGCACGCCTGACCTGGACCGAGTTGCCGCGGGCATGGGCGAGCCCTCGGGGAACGGCTGGAGCGGTTGACGCATGAGCATGTCGGTGCAGATCGCCGTCTGGGTCCTGGCGCTGCTTGTCTGCGCGGCGGTCTTCCTCCTCTGGCTCGGCGTCGGTCCGGCCGTTCTGGTCTCCGGGTTCGAGGCGCTGTGCGGCTGAGCGCGCTCAGGCGAGAGCGCGCACCAGCCGCTCGAGCCCTTGGCCCAGCCGTGCCGGGCTTTGAGCGAAGCACAGGCGCAGCCAACCCTCGCAAGACGGGTCGAACGCGGTGCCCGGCGCAAGTCCGATACGCGCCTCGCTCACCAGGCGCTTGGCCAATTCCATGCTGCTCGCCTCGCCATCGACCTGGAAGAACGCATAGAACGCGGCATCGGGCTCGGCATAGCGCACGCGATTGAGCCGCCCGAGCGCCTCGGTCACGCGCGTGCGGCCATCCGCGCAGTACTTGCGCATCTCGGCGATCTTCGCCTCGCCGCTGCGCACGGCGGCGAGCGCGCCGTGCTGAACGAAGGCCGGGGCGCCGCTGGTCGTGTACTGGATCATGTTGGAGAGGACGTCGCCGATCGCCGGCGGGTGCACCAGCCAGCCGAGCCGCCAGCCCGTCATCGCCCAGGACTTCGAGAAGCTGCCGACGCCGAGAACGGGATCGTCGGGCGCGGCATGATCGAGCACGCTCGGTGCCGCCTTGCCCGCGTAGACGATGCGGCTATAGACCTCGTCCGCGATCAGCCAGATCCGTCGCTCGCGGCAGAAGGCGACGAGCGCCGCCAGCTCCTCGGCGGTCGCCATCCAGCCGGTCGGGTTGTTCGGCGAGTTGACGAAGAGCGCGCGCGTGCGCTCGTCGCAGGCGGCGAACACGGCATCGAGGTCGAGGTGCCAGCGCCCTTCGCGGTCGGCGCGCAGCTCGACGCGGCGCGGCTCGCCGCCCTGCAGCCTGACGCTGGCGTCGGCATTGGGCCAGAGGGGCACGACAAGGACGACGTTGTCGCCAGGGCCGACCAGGGTCTGCATGACCGTGGCGATCGCGCTCATGCCGGACGAGGTCACGGTGATGCGGGCCGGCGCGACCGGCATCGCATGCACTCCGGACAAGTGCTCAGCGAGCGCCGCGCGCAGATCGGGGATGCCTGCATTGACGGTGTAGCGCGTCTCGCCCGCGTCGAGCGCCTGCTTCGCCGCGGCGACGGCGGCATCGGGACTGCGCAGGTCCGACTCGCCGTACCAGAACGGGATCACGCCATCGAACCGGCTGCCGTAGTCGGCGACGCGCACGATCTCCTGCAGCGGCGCCGTCGCGACGACGGCACGGATCGGGGCGGGCAAATCGACGACCATGGGACGCTCCGGCTTGCAGAGGGAGCGCGAGCGTTTCGCGGGGAAAGCCCAGGTTGTCAATCGCCAAGTCGTCGGGAGGCGCGCCGCGCCGGCGTCCGGCGGTTGAAGTGACCTTCAGTCGGCCGCCCCCGCAAGTGCCGCAGCCTTCAACGGGGCGCCGGCGCCCTTCGCGTTGTTGGAGTTCGCGGCGGCTTGCTCGACCCGTCTGAAGAACAGGCTGACGGTGCCGATCTCGACGCCCCATTTGGCGACGGTCGCGCGGTTGATGATGACGCCGTCCGGCTGCAGCACCATCCAGTCGTCGAAGCTGACGCGCCAGGTCCCGTCGCCGACCTTCAGGTCGAACGTGTAGCGCAGGTTGAAGGCGCGTCCGGACGCGACGCCGACGGCCTCGCCGACGACGCCGTCGGCGCGCCCGGCATAGGTAGAGGGTCCGGTCTTGCGCAGGCGCCAGATCCGCTGCTCCTTCTCGCCGTCGTCATAGGCGAAGTCCTCCGTCAGCGTGAGCGTCGTGCCGTCCCAGCGCCCGTCGATATCGACCGCGAACTGGCGTCTGATGGTGCCGAACCTGTCCTGGAACAGGCCCCAGGCTTTCGATCGCCCGTTGAAGTACTCCTCGATGCGAAGCTCCGGGGTGGTCCCGGCAAAGTCCTCTGGCTTCATGGCGGTGCATCCCCATAGCGCGCCGCCCGCCAGGGCGACGACCAGAACGGCGAGATTGCGGCGAAGGCCGGTACGGCGTGGCGTCATCGTGATTCCCCTGCGGCTATGCGTCGGTCGAGGCGCAGGCGCAGGCGCGCCTGCCGGCGAGCGTCGATCGGGAATCGCCGCACGAGCAGGACGGCAAGGAGCTTGAGGCCCACGGGCGCGACGGCATAGAGGAGGGTGAGGGCGAGCAGCGCGGTCCCGTCGTTCGGGCCGCCGCTGGCGAAGCCCGCGCGATCGAGCAGCAGGAAGGCGAGGCCGAGGCCCAGGGCGAGCGAAAGCTTCCCCGACATCGCCCAGGCCGCGAAGAACAGCCCTGCGCGGCTCTCGCCCGTGCGCAGCGTGTCGAGATCGACCACGTCGGCCTGCATCGCCGGCGGCAGGACGAGATCGGCGCCGAGCGCCAGGCCCGTGGCGACGCAGACCGCCAGGAACCACCAGGTGTCGCCGGCGCCGAGGAACGGCACCGCGGCGAAAGCGGCCGAGGCCCAGAGCATCGCCGCGCACCAGGTGCGATGCTTGCCGAATCGTCTGGCGATCCGCAGCCAGAGCGGCACCGCCAGGATGCCGGCGGCGAAGTATGCCAGGAGGAACGCGCCGGCGTGCTGCCCGGCCTGCAGCACTTCCGCCACGAAGGGCACGAACAGCGTCGCCGGCAGTCCGTTCGCGACGCCATTGGCGAAGTACGCCGCAAGGAGGAGCCGGAACGGCCCGTTGCGCCACGCCGTGCGCCAGGAGCGCAGGACGCCCGGCGGGCGCGCGCTCGAGGCGCGGCGCGGGAGCGGCAGCTCCGGCACGACGGCCAGCAGGGCCGCGGTAGCCAGGGGGAGCGCTACGACCAGCAGGACGAGCAAGGCCAGCAGGCCGTTGCCGAGCGCTGCCGGATCGGCTGCGCCCGGCTGCGCGGCGCCTCCTCCTTGATGTGCCGCCGCCGCCTGGACGGCGAGCGCCAGGAGCATGCCGCCGATGGTGAAGCCCTCGCGCCAGGCGGTGATCCGGGCGCGCTCATGGTAGCCGGCGGCGATCTCTGCCCCCCAGGCGGCATAGGGGACCATGATCATCGTCGCGCCGAGGGTGAACAGCATGGCCCAGAAGAGGAATGCCTCCGGAGCGATGCCTGCCGGAGGATCGAGCAAGGGCACCGCTGCCAGGGCCATCACGGGGACGCCCGCGACGATCCATGGGCGCCGCCGGCCCCAGCGCGACGACCAGCGATCCGACAGCGCGCCGATCATCGGATCGGTGACGACGTCCCACATGCGGGCGAGCATCAGCACGGTGCCGACCGCCGTAAGGCTCATGCCGACGGCCGGGCCCGCATAGTGCGCCGGCAGGAAGACGTAGAGCGGCAGCCCGACCAGGGCCAGCGGCAAGGCCAGGAGGCCATAGGCGGCCAAGGTCCGGGCCGAGAGCGGCCCTGCGGGATCCGCGGCCGCGGCAGGTGCGTGCGCGTCGATCATGGACAGGGTACGCAGCGTCGCGCGCGCCGGATCAGGCACGCGATGCGATCAGCGCGTGCCGTCAGCCGGCGCCTTGAATGCGACGCTGCACCTCTGCGATGCGGTCGGCGGGGGCGACCAGCCAATTGGCGTAGACGTCCCGCTCGATCCGCGCGGCGACGGCGTAGCCGGATTCGGCGAGCAGCGCCCGCGCCTGCGCGGCCAGCGTGCGCTCGACCTCGATCATGACGACCGGACGGAAGCGCTGCATCGTCGCGCGCATGCCGCGCAGGACGTCGAGCTCCATGCCGTCGACGTCGATCTTGACGAGATCGACGCGCTGCTCCGACGCCAGCGCCTCGTCGAGCGAGACGAGCTGGCCGTCCAGCGCCGGAGCGCCGGGCGCGCCTTCGTCGCCGGCGACGACCTTGTCTCCGATCAGGGCATGGCGGAGCACGATCGCGGTGCCCTCGAACGCTGCCGGGCTGGCAGCCCGATTGTAGCCGATGTTGCGCTCGACGAGCGCCAGGTTGTCGCGGTCGCCCTCGAACCCGATCAGGCGGCGCGGCCGCAGCGCCTTGAGGAAGAAGAGGAAGTGATTGCCGACCAGGAGCCCGACCTCGACGACCGTGCCGCCCGGGTCGACGGCGCGCCGCATGGTGCGCAGCTCCTCCGCCTCGCCGAGGGCTCCGCTGACATGGATCAGGTCGCTCCCCATGCGCTGGCCGTTCCTGGCCGTCAACTCGAAGAGAAGCTCCACGTCGTCGAGCCGCGCCCGCACCACGCGGCGGTCGAGCGCCAGGAGGCGTGCCAGGGCCATGCGGGACTTCGCGTTCAGGTCCTCGGGCATGCTCGCCACGACGGCCGCGCTCGCGAGCAGGGCCTGCTCGGGCCTGCCCGCCGTCAGGCAGTAGCTGGCGTAATCGAGGAAGTGGCCGAGGACGCTCGGGTCCAGCACGATGAGGCGCAGGCCCATGGCCATCGCCTCCTCTGCGTTGCCGCAGACCCAGTTCATGTGGGCCAGGCGGCGCATGACGTCCTTGTCGTCAGGGTCGAGCGCGATGCACTCCCTGAGGAACGCGACGGCCGGGCGGAAATCGGCGAACAGGCTGAGGTCGAAGACCAGGAACGCCACGTTGCGCTTGATCGTCAGGTCGTCCGGTGCGGCTGCGAGGACGGCAAAGGCGCGATCGCGCGCGGCGGCGATCTCGCCGGCTGCGACGAGCGCCTCGACCGTGGCCCAGCCGTCGGCCGGTGCGGCCGACCCGGCCGGTGCGCGCGCTTGGTCCATCGCTGCTGTCTCGTTGTTCGTCCGGCCGATCGTCCGCGGCACGGCGCAAGTATCGAGCCGACCATCGCCCGCTGCAATCGGCTCAGGAGGTCGGGGCGCCCGCTCGTCTACCCCTCAGGCCAGCAATGCCCTGTAGATCGCCGCTGTGGCGCCGTCGAAGCAGCAGAACGTGACCTGGGCGGGCGAGCTGTGCACCGCAAGGTCCGCCGCCACCGTGCCGAAGGCGACTCGCGCAGCCTCCGCCTTCGGGTAGCCGTAGATGCCGGTCGAGATGGCGGGGAAGGCGATCGACTCCGCGCCGTGCTCGCGCGCCAGCGCGAGGCTGCTCGCATAGCAGCGTGCCAGCGCTTCGCTCTCGCCGGACGCGCCGCCGCGCCAGACCGGACCGACCGCGTGGATGACGAATCGGGCGGCCAGGCGATGCCCGCGGGTCAGTCGCGCCTCGCCCGTCGGGCAGCCGCCGATCGCCCGGCACTCGTCGAGGAGGCCGGAGCCTGCGGCGCGGTGGATCGCGCCATCCACTCCGCCGCCGCCCAGGAGGCTGGCGTTGGCCGCGTTCACGATGGCGTCCACGGCCAGGATGGTGATGTCGCCCTCGACGACGCGCATGCGCGCCATGACGGCCTGTCGTCGATCGGTCATGTGCGGCCTCGGGTCTCCGTGCGTCGCTCTCTCCCAGCGATCAGGTCGCGGGATCCTGCCACGGCACGTCGGCGATCGCGCGCAGGTCGTCGAGCGAGAAGACATGGGCGCGGGCGGCGTCGCGCTCCGCCGGCTCGATCGTCGCGACGAGGAGCACGATGCCAGGGTCGGCGAGGGCAGCCTGCCTCTGTTCCCTGCCGATGGCGGTCGCATACGCCGGATCGGCGCCGGCGCGCGCGTCGAACAGCGCGCGAATGACGGACCCCGGGCCGGCGTCCGGCCAGCCGTCGAGGAGAAGGCGCACCTGGCGCAGCTCCGGCATTCCCTGCCGCATCGCGGCGAAAGCCTGCGCCCAGAAGAGAGGCGCGTTCTCCCGCACGAAGTCCCTGAGAAAGAAGCTGTCGCGCGACCACAATGCAGCGCGCTGCAGGAAGTCGTGCGCTGCCAGCGCATCGCCGATGTTCATGGTGCCGCGCGCCGAGGACAGGTACTCGCGCGACATGAAGCGGTCGATCATCAAGGACATGTGGCTCGCGAGCTGCGCGCGGAAGGCGTCCGTCCCGGCCTGGCGGGCGACGGCGCGGGCGGCGATGGCCTCCAGCGACGAGCGCCAGTCGTCGTAGTAGTGCGGGTGCCCGGGTCCGGGGTCGGACGCGTGCCCGCCGCGATGCGCCACGGCGACGTAGAAGGCCCGGTTGGCCAGCGCGACTGCGCCCAGGCGCAGCAGCCCGAACATCAAGTCCCACGCCCAGTAGCGACGGGGGCCCGGCATCAGCGCGGCACGCAGCGCGCTGGCGCGGAAGACGCCGATCTCGGGGACGACGCGGCGGTCCGTCACGAGGGCGAAGAGCTCGAGCTCCCGGTCGCGGCCGAAAACGCCCTCGTCGAAGGGGAAGGTGAAGAGCGGTCCCTGGGGCGCGCCGTCCGCGCCCTCGATGGCGAAGGGCGCGTACCAGGCCACGAGGCGCGGATCGGCGTCGAGGCGCGCCGCGACGTCCATCAGGGCCGGCAGGTCGATCCGGTCGTCGTCGCACAGCGGGACGCAATACCGCCCGCGCGCGCGCCGCAGCGCGGCGACGTAGTTCGGCAGCAAGCCGATGTCGGCCGCCTGCCGGAAGTAGCGCAAGCCCGGCGCGGTGCGCGCGATGTCCTCGCAGAGCTGCTGCGTGCCGTCGGTCGACGCGTTGTCCGACACGACGATCTCGACGTCGCGGGCAGCGGCCGGCGCTCCCAGCAGGCCGGCCAGCAGGTCGGCGAGCAGGCTGCGGCGGTTGCGCGTCGGGACGCAGATCGACAGGCGCGGCTGCCCGGCCCCGTGGCCCTCAAGCCCGCGCGTGGCGGCCGGCCCGGCTGGCGCCGCGCTGCCCATGGGCGCTCCGGCAGCCAGCGGCTCAGCCTGCCGCGGCTTGCCGGACCTCGCTGCGCCCGATCGAGACGTAGGTGAACCCGGCCGTCCGCATCTCGTCCATCGTGTAGATGTTGCGCAGGTCGACGATCAGCGGCCGCTTCATCGAGCGCTTCAGGCGCTCCAGGTCGAGCGCGCGGAACTCGTTCCACTCGGTGATGATCACGAGAACGTCAGCGCCGTCGGCGACGGCATAGGCGTCGTCGCACCAGACGACGGCGTTGGAGAGCATCTTCCGCGCCTCGCCCATGCCCTCGGGGTCGAAGGCGCGCACGGTGGCGCCGGCGTCCTGCAGGGTCGGGACGATCACCAGGGAGGGGCTGTCGCGCATGTCGTCGGTGTTCGGCTTGAACGTCAGGCCGAGGACGCCGACCGTCCGCCCCTTCACCGAGCCGCCGCAGGCGCGGACCACCTTCTCGGCCATCCGCCGCTTGCGCTCCTCGTTGACCGAGACGACGGTCTCGACGATGCGCAGGGGCGAGCTCGCCTCCTGCGCCGTGCGCACCAGCGCCAGCGTGTCCTTGGGGAAGCAGGAGCCGCCGTAGCCCGGGCCGGGATGCAGGAACTTCCGCCCGATGCGGCCGTCGAGCCCGATGCCCTTGGCGACGTCGTGCACG
>JAEULF010000214.1 GCA_016793965.1 Alphaproteobacteria bacterium
GCTGATCCGCCCCCTCGTCCTGCGCTACGTGCACGGCGCGCCGCGCCCGCTGCCCGGCAAGCCGCCGAAGCCGACGGTCGAGGACGAGGAGGGCGCCGGCGCGGGCCTGGTCAAGGTCTCCGTCTGGGTTCCCGAGCAGAATGCCGGCCACGTCCAGCTCCTTGCCAAGGAGCTGCGCAAGACGGGCGTGCCGAAGCCGGACGCGAAGCCCGAGCCGAAGAACGGCGGCCAGCGGCCTGGCTGACACTGGGGCTCGCCGCGGCCTCCGCGCCGGAGTGATCGTCAGGCAGGGGCATCAACCTCTCTGAGATGACGTCGGCGGGTTGACGTCTGCGCGCATTGCGCCCTGCGCAGACCGCTGCGCCTTTCCGATCCTGACAGTCCCGCGCGCGTTGTCACCCTGCGGCTCCGGGCTGCAATCGAAGATTGCTGAAACGCGTAGTCAAAAGTAACCATGGCGTGAATTCTAGATCAATTGGCGTAAATGACAAAACAGATCGTCTGTCGTTTGGTCTAGGCCAGTCTTCCACCGCCGAGGTTAAGCCGAATTTCATATCGACAGTCGAGGCGTTTTGTCCTACTCAGGCGCTCGCTCTTCCTGAAGCGCGTCCTTGGATTGCAGCCGTCTAGACCAATGTTCGCCGCAAGGAGCGACAAGAATAGGCGAATATTTCAGCATTCCTGGATCGATGCCTTGAGGCTGACCCTCGGTTCAACGTCCGTCCTGTTGGAGAGATCCGCGATGATCCATCGTTCAATGCTTCGCGCCATAGCCGTTGCAGGCGCCCTTGCTCTCGCTCCCTTGCCCGCACCGGCCGATACGGGCGAGACGCCGCCGGCGCTCGATGGCGCCAGGACCGTGACGGCTCAGGAGGCACAGGCCCTCATCAAGAGCGGCGCGGTCGTGTACGACGCGCGGCGCAAGGCGGCCTTCCTGGAGGGCCATCTGCCGGGCGCGCAATCGCTGGCAGGCAAGATCGACAGCGAGAAGAAGAGCGTGGACCTCGCCGCGTTCGGCGCGGACAAGGCCAAGTCGATCATCATCCATGGCCACGGCTCCGACGGTTGGTCGGCGGTCTATGCCGTGAAGGGCGTCGTCGCCGCCGGCTTCAGCAAGGTGCATTGGATGCGCGGCGGCTGGGCGGAGTGGTCGAAGGCCGGTCTGCCGGTCGAGAAGTGACGGCGCCGTTCGTCAGCGGGCAGGGCGGGCAGGCAGCGCGGGCAAGAGGCGTGCTCCGCGGCTTGTCCGGCCGCTTCGCCATCGCCTTCGCGGCGATCGCGGCAGTCGTCGCGGTGCTGGCAGGCTTCCTCGTCCTCGGCAGCGTGTCGCAGGCGCGGCATTTCGACGAGCTGACGGTGAAGTTCCTGCCCGCGCGCGCGGCGCTGGAGCGCGTCTCGGCGGCGGTCGAGCTGCTGAACGAGCGCCTGCTCGGCGTGCTCGCCAAGGAGCGATCCGCGCCCGGCACGGCGGACGTCGCCGACAAGCAGGTCGTCGCGATCGTCGAGGGCGTCGAGGCCTATCGCGCCGCTGCGGTCGGCTTGGTCGATGCAGCCCGATTCGCGGCATATGACAAGCCGGTCGCCGATCTCCGGGCTTTCCGTCCGCAGGTCATCGAGTCGCTGCGCAACAGCAGGCGGGTCGACGCCGTCTACTCGGACTGGCTGGACTACGCGACGGCGTTCCGCAAGGCGCTCGACGCCGACCGGGCCGCTCTCGACGCAGCGATCACCAGAGCCAGCGAGGACGGCAGGGCCACGGCGGCCCGCATGCTCCTCGTCGGCATCGTCCTCGCGCTCGTCGGCGCGATCGTCATCGCCGGCCTGATGGCCTATATCCTGCGCGGCGTGGTCGCGCCCGTCGGCCGGATGACCGAGGCCATGACGCGCCTGGCCGGCGGCGACCTCGATGGCGCGGTCCCGCATGCCGACCGCGCCGACGAGATCGGCGACATGGCACGCGCGGTCGCCGTGTTCCGCTCGGCGATGCAGGCGGCGCAGTCGCTGCGCGCCGCCGAGGCCGCCAAGCACGCCGCCGAGCAGGAGAGGCGGGCTCGGATCGATGCGAGCTCGCAGCGCTTCTCCGCCGCGATCGTCGGGGCCGTCGGCGCGCTTGTCTCGGCAGCCGAGCAGGTGCGCTCAAGCGCGGAGGAGGTCGCGCAAGCGGCCCGGCGCACGGCGCAGCAGGTGGCGGAGGCGCGCGGCATCTCGGACAACGCGCGCGACAGCGTCCACGCGGTCTCGGCGGCGGCCGAGGAGCTGGCTCGGTCGATCAGCGAGATCATCAGGAACGTGCGCGACGCCGACGGGATCGCGGTCCAGGCGAGCGAGCGCGCCACGGCGAGCAACGAGACCGTGCGCGGCCTCGCCGCCGCCGCTGCGCGGATCGGCGATGTCGTGAAGCTGATCGACGCGATCGCCTCGCAGACCAACCTTCTCGCCCTCAACGCGACGATCGAGGCCGCGCGCGCGGGCGACGCCGGGAAGGGGTTCGCGGTCGTCGCGTCCGAGGTCAAGACCTTGGCCTCGCAGACCGGCAACGCGACCGGCGAGATCCAGTCGCAGATTGCCGGCATCCAGGCGGAGACCGGGCGCGCGGTCGAGGCGATCGGCAGCATCGCTGCGGTGATCGATCAGCTGAAGGCCATCATGGCGGCCGTGACGGCAGCGGTATCGCAGCAGGACGCCTCGACGCACGAGATCAGCCGGCACATCGACAGCTCCGCGCGCAGCGCGAGCGCGGTCGGCGATCGCATCGACGAGGTGCGCGGCGTCGCCGCGAGCACCGACGCGGCGGCGCGGCAGATGCTGGAAGCGGCTGCCACGCTCGCCCGCAGCTCGGAGTCGATCAAGGGCGAGGTCGACCGCTACGTCGCGGAGATGCGCTCTGCCTGATGGAGCTCAGCGGTCGGCGGCGAGGCGCAGGCCGAGCAGCGTGAACGCGCCTCCCGTGGCGAGGTCCAGCCAGCGCTTGGCGCGCCGGAAGGCCGCTGAGACCGGCGCCTCTGCCCGAGCGCCGGGCGCCCTCAGGGCAGACCGGATCAGCCCGATGCCGGTCCAGACGAGATAGGCGGCGCCCAGCCACTGCAGCCCGATGCGCAGCCAGGGCGCCCGCTCCAGGAGCACGCCGAGGCCGAGGACGCAGGCGACGATCCAGAGCGTGGTCGCGACGCCGATGCCGGCGACGACGGCGAGCGCGTCCCTGCGCGACCGCGTCACGGCGTGATGGGTGACGGCGAGGAAATTCGGCCCAGGGGTGACCACGGCGAGGGCGAAGAGGCCTGCTATGCCGGCGATCGCGCCGCGGTGCGCCCAGAGCTGGTCCAAGACCGCTTGCACGTCACGACTTCGGCAGGTAGGCGGCGAACAGGTGCTTGAGCTCGTCCACCTTCTCGTCGATCACCGCGAGCATGGTCTTGGCGAAGGTGTCGAGCACGATGACGGCGTTGAGGCTGGCATCGGTCTGGCTGGCCGCATGCAGCCGGCGCGTCATCCAGAGGTTCACGGTCTCGATGTTCTCGTACATGCGCTTCAGGCCGCCGAGGTCGAAATCGGCCTTTTCGCCGGCTTGCGCGCGGAAGTACTGGGCCAGAAGGTACATGGCGAAGACGCGGTAGATCGTCTCCTCCAGGCTGGCAAAGGGCAGGTGGAAGCGCGCCATCGGCTTCAGGAACGCGGTGTGCGGGCAGCCGCTGGTCGCGGTCAGGAGCCCGATCAGGGAGCCGAACGCGACCTGCGCGGTGGTCTCGGCGGCGATCGAGCGCTCCTCGGTCGTCACCGCGATGCCGACCTTGTTGTACGACTTGAACTGGTTGCCGAAATCGACGACGGAGACGAGCGACTGCGCGACCGGGCAGGTCGGGTGCGTCTCCGCCTTGAGCGGGCAGTTCGGGCATTGCTGGAATCCCAGCGCCGTCCACTGCGGCGGGGCCGCCTCCTTGGCGCTCGGCTTGCGGATGACCGTGTCCGCGTCGATGGTGACGGTGAAGACCTGGCTCTGCTCGCCGCGCTCGCCGTGCCGGAAGCTGTAGACGACGTCGTAAGTGCCCATAGCGCGCTCGAACCTTCGGTCCCGGAGTGCCGAACGATGCTGCGCCCAAGATCGCCTGTTTGCGCTGCTTCGGAAAGCGCAATCGCGAGCGGCCGGAGCCGCTCGCCTGCCGCCGCGCCTTGTCCGCGATCGCCGGCCGTGCATTATGGGCGGCATCGAAAGCCGCCCGAAGCCGGCGGCAAGCCATAGGGAGGATCTCAAGATGCGCCAGTTCACGCGCCGCGCCGCGACGCTCGCCCTCGCGGCGGTCGCTTCCATCGTCGCCGTCGATGCCCAGGCCGCCTGGCCGGACCGGCCGATCCAGCTCATCGTGCCCTGGGGAGCCGGCGGCGGGACGGACGCCACGGCGCGCATCATCGGCACGCTGCTGGAGAAGGAGCTGAAGCAGCCGGTCAACGTCGTCAACCGCACCGGCGGCAGCGGCGTCGTCGGCCACCAGGCGATCGCCAGCGGTGCGCCCGACGGCTACACGATCGGCATGGCGACGGTCGAGATCGGCATGATGCACTGGCAGGGCCTGACCACGCTCAAGAGCACCGACTACACGCCGATCGCGCTGGTCAATGCCGACCCGGCCGGCCTGCACGTGCGCAGCGATTCGCCCTACAAGACGGCGAAGGAGCTGATCGACGCCATCAAGGCCGCGCCCGCCGGCAAGTTCAAGGCGAGCGGCACCGGCCAGGGCGGCATCTGGCACCTGGCCATCGCCGGCATGCTCAAGGACCTGAAGATCGACCCGGCGAGCGTGCCATGGGTGCCGAGCAACGGCGCGGCGCCGGGCCTGCAGGACCTCGTCGCCGGCGGCGTCGACATCGTGCCGTGCTCGATCCCCGAAGCGCGCAGCCTGATCGACGCGGGCAAGGTGCGCGGCCTCGCCATCATGGACCCGAAGCCCGACCCGATCTTCCCGAACATGCCGACGCTCAAGGCGGCGCTCGGCAGCGACTGGACCGTCGCCGCCTGGCGCGGCATCGTGGCGCCGAAGGGGCTGCCCAAGGACATCGCGGACAAGCTGACGGCGGCGGTGAAGGCCGCCTATGACAGCAAGGAGTACAAGGACTTCATGGCGCAGCGCGGCTTCGGCGTCGTCTGGGCGGCGCCGGCCGATTTCGCCAAGTTCATGGTGAAATCGAGCGACGACCTCGGC
>JAEULF010000239.1 GCA_016793965.1 Alphaproteobacteria bacterium
GGCCCGCCGAGACCCTGCGCGACCTTGACGGCCTCGTCCGGGGTGTAGGCGACGCCGCCCTTGAGCGTCGCGACGCCGTACTTCTGGAGCAAGCCCTTGGCTTGGTACTCGTGGATGTTCATCGGCGCCCCGTGCTGTCGCTTGGTTGCGTGACCGCTCGCCGCCCGACGCCTGTCAGCCGGCGGTCTCCTGCTTCTTGACGACCTCCATCAGCGTCTTCACCGCGCCGACGGAGTGGTCGAACATCTTCTTCTCCTCGTCCGTCAGGCTGATCTCGACGATCTTCTCGACGCCGCCGGCGCCGATCACGACCGGCACGCCGACATAGATGTCCTTGAGCCCGTACTGCCCGGTGAGCTGCGCCGCGCAAGGCAGCACGCGCTTCTTGTCCTTGAGGTAGCTCTCGGCCATGGCGATGGCCGAGGCGGCCGGCGCGTAGAACGCAGAGCCGGTCTTGAGGAGCCCGACGATCTCGGCACCGCCGTCGCGCGTGCGCTGCACGATCTTGTCGATCCGCTCCTGCGTCGACCAGCCCATCTTGATGAGATCAGGGACGGGGATGCCGGCGACCGTCGAGTAGCGCGTCAGCGGCACCATGGTGTCGCCGTGCCCGCCGAGCACGAAGGCGGTCACGTCCTCGACGGAGACCTTGAACTCTTCCGCCAGGAAGGTCCGGAAGCGCGCGCTGTCGAGCACGCCCGCCATGCCGACGACGCGGCTCGCCGGCAGGCCGGACTCCTTCTGCATCACCCACACCATGACGTCGAGCGGGTTGGTGATGACGATGACGAAGGCCCCGGGGCAGTGCTCCTTGATATTCTTGGCGACCGTCTTGATGACGCCGGTGTTGATCGAAATCAGATCGTCGCGGCTCATGCCGGGCTTGCGCGGCACGCCGGCCGTGATGATGACGACGTCGGCGCCCTTCATGTCCGCATAATTGTTGGTGCCGCGGTAGACGGCATCGTAGCCCTCGACAGGGGCCGCCTGCGCGATGTCCAGCGCCTTGCCCTGCGGCATGCCCTCGACGATGTCGAACAGCATGACGTCGCCGAGCTCCTTGAGGCCGATGAGCAGCGCCAGGGTGCCGCCGATCTGGCCGCCGCCCACCAGGGCGATCTTCTTGCGGGACATGGGTCCTCTCAATACTCGCTGTGTGCCGGGTCGCCTGGGACCGCGCGGCCGTGCTGGCGGCCAAGCGGGTGCCAAACGGGCAGGATCTGTGCGCGGGGAGCGCGCCGCCGCCTCGCCCGTTGGCTCGGAGCGTCTGATTACCGGGATTCAGCGGCATCGGCAAGGCAGGGCGCGCCGCGCCTGCCGCGACAGGAAGGTCCGCATCCACCACCAGGCCGGGCGGCGCAGCTCCACGAGCATGCCGTCATCTCCGCCCCCCCTGCGGCCCGGGTAGCGCCACTCGAGACCGGCCTGCACCTCCGGTGCGGCCGGGTTCGGGAACATGGCGCGCACCACGTCCAGGGCAAAGGGCGAGGCGCGGACGGCGGCGACGAGGTCCTCGACGAACAGCCTGTTGATGTGCGGCGAATGATGCACGAGCGCACGACCTCCGCCGCAGTCCACGAGCGTGGTCGCCGAGAGCCGGTCAGGCGGCAAGACACCGCCGAGTTCCAGGATATGCTTGCCTTCGCTCCTGACGCGGTCGCGGGAGCCAGTCAAGCAGCCCGCAAGGTCGCACAGCCGTGCGCCGCTCCCGCGCCAAAGCAGCATCGGCACCGGACGCCTCGCGGCTATGCGGCAGCGCCGGCATGGGGCTGGGCCTGGTAGTGCTCCGACTGCATCTCGACCATGCGGCTCACCGTGCGCAGGAACTCGTTGGCGCCCTCGCCCGACGCGTAGAGGTGATGCGGCGGCGCGTCCGCCGAGCAGATCAGCGTGACCTTGTGCTCGTAGAGCGCATCGATCAGCGTGATGAACCGGCGCGCCTCGTTCCGCCGCTCCGGCCCCATGACAGGCACGTCGGCAAGAACGACGGAGTGGAAGCTGCGGGCGATCGCCAGGTAGTCGGCCGGGCCAAGCGGGCGCTCGCAGAGGTCGTCGAACGAGAACCAGGCGACGCCGTTGGCCGCGCGCTGCACGGGCACGCTGCGGCCCTGGACCTCGACGCTGTCGGGCGCTCCCGTCTCGCCATCGGCGAGGCGGCGGAAAGCGCGTTCGAGCTCCGCAGCGGCGGCTGCGCCGCGCGGCGTGTAGTAGGTCGGCAGTCCCTTCAGGCGCACCAGCCGATAGTCTTGGGCGCCCTCCAGCTGCAGCACGTCCATCCGCTCCTTGATGAGCGCGATGAAGGGCGTGAAGCGGTCGCGCTGCAGCCCGTCCTTGTAGAGGTCGTCAGGGGCGAAGTTAGAGGTCGCCACGACGATGACGCCGCGCTCGAACAGCGCCTCGAACAGTCGGCCGAGGATCATGGCATCGGCGATGTTGTTGACCACGAACTCGTCGAAGCACAGCAGCCAGGTCTCGGCCGCAACCTGCTCGGCGATCTTGGGCATCGGGTCCCTGGCGCTGCGGTCGTCCTTCGTCGCCTGGCGCCAAGCGTGCAGGCGTCCGTGGATCTCCTGCATGAAGGCATGGAAGTGCACGCGGCGCTTCTGCGCGACCGGAGCGGCACCGAAGAACAGGTCCATGAGCATGGACTTGCCGCGGCCCACTTCGCCGTACACATAGAGTCCGTTGGGCGGCGGCGTGTCGTCCGTGCGCCTGGACCAGCCGAAGAAGCCGCGGCCGCCCTTGCCTTGCGCGGGCCTGTAGCCCTGCAGGGCGAAGTACAGGCTCTGCAGCTTCGTGACCGCCAGCTCCTGGCCGGGGTCCTGGCGGATCTCGCTCGAGGCGATGCGCGCGCGATACGCGTCCAGGGGCGCCAGAGGCTCTTCGGTCTCGGCCATCCGTTTCGCCGCCCCGTGGACTCTGCTCAGAACAGATGCTGGCCGCCGGTGACGTAGATCTCGGTTCCCGTCACGTAGCCGCTCTCAGGAGAGCAAAGCCAGTGCACGGCCGAGGCCACGTCGTCCGGGGTGCCGAGCCGGTGCAGCGGGATGCGCGGCACCAGCTCCTCGTACTCCGGCGACAGCATTGCCGTCTCGATCTCGCCCGGGGCCACCGCGTTGACTCGGACGCCGAGCTTGGCGAAGTCGACGGCCATCTCCCGCGTCAAGGCAGAGAGCGCCGCCTTCGACGTCGAGTAGGCCGAGCCCGCGAAGGGATGCACGGCATGCCCTGCGATCGAGGTGATGTTGACGATCGTCCCCTTGCCCGCGGCGAGAGCGCGAGCGAAGCCGCGGCCGAGGATGAGGGGCGCGAAGAAGTTGAGCTCGAACACGCTCTCCCAGTGCCCGATGTCGCCGTTCAGGCAGCCGAGCCGCTCCTTGAAGGCCGTCTTGGGCGACACCGCGGCATTGTTGATCAGCGCATGCAGCGGCTGCCCGTCGAGCAGCTCGTTGACCTGCGCCACGAAGCGATGCGTCGCCGCACGGTCTGCCAAGTCGACGGACAGGTGCCAGCTCCAGTTCGGGTCGCGCCGGCAATCCTCCGGCGGCGACTCGCGCGAGCACGTGACGATGCGCCAGCCGCGCTCGCTGAAGTGCTTCACGGTCGCATGGCCGATGCCGCGCGACGCCCCCGTCAGGACGACGGTCCGGACGGCCGAGGCGGGCGCGGCGGGCGCGCCCGGGAGCGCGAGAGTGGTGACGAGGTTGGCCATGGCCGCCGCAAGGTTTCCCAGATCGGGCAGGGGCGCAAGGGGAGTCCGCGGCGCCTTGCAACGGCAAGCCCGTGCCATCCCCAGGTGACGCAGGTCACCAAGGAATGCCTTATTTTTGGCGCAATTTCAATAGGTTAAAGGTGACGACCGTCACTGCGGCCAGAGCCGCCACCATGCTGGCTTCCCATGCTCGGAACCTCGCTCGGGAGGAAGCGGCGATGAAGCTCCGCATGATGATGGTGATGCCGCACCTGTTCCTGGTCGCCGGCCGCGATGGCTATGGGCTGGTTTCATCGCTGCCGCGCCCGGGAGCGGGCCGCCGCCAGACCCAGCAGGAGGTCGAGGCCGCCGCCTGCCTGGCATTCCACCGCGCCAACCCGGGACTGCTGGGCGCTGACGTGGCGGCGCCGGAACCTCAGGCGAAGCAGGAGGACGACTTCCAGTTCTCGGCGTGAAAGCATCGCGTCAGAACGGCCACCACCGACGGCGCAGCCGCCGACGGCGGCGGCGGGCCACATCAGCTGCAACTACGCGGCGCCCGTACTCCTCCGGCACAGCGAACAGCATCGATTCGCCCGAGTCGAGCTGAATGGCGAAAATTGCAAACTGGCGTACCGCCCGCATCGCTCCGAGCAGCACCGGCATGAAGCCGAGTCCCAACAGGCCGAACGCGACCAATGCCTCAGGCCGGAAATGCTGGACTCGCACGTCCCATGTCAGCGCATCTGCGAATTCATTGATGTCCAATTGCTCGTGCGTGCCTAGGGGCCTGAATCGGGCAACTGCGGCAAGCAGGTCCACCGACCGTTCACCTGGCGGATTGTCGCTCTCGAATTGAAGCACCGCCGAATCCGACGACGAAACCAGGCGGCCGTGGCGCTGCAGTCCGTCACCAAGCAGAACCCATGCTTCG
>JAEULF010000246.1 GCA_016793965.1 Alphaproteobacteria bacterium
GCTGGTCGCCAAGGCCAAGGCCGAGTTCGTCGAGCGCACCGGCGGCGGCATCGGCGGCAAGCAGTGGATCGCGCCGCTCTGCGACCATCCCCCGCCGATCCATTTCCGCTGGCCCGAATACGTCGAGACGCCCCGGGGCCGAGAGTGGTGGATCCCGACGGTGCCGGGGTGAGGCGGAGGACCGCGCCTCAACACCGACCGCCGTCCCTCACGCCCTCACTGTCTCGCCTCGGAACCGGCGGTACCCGACGGCGCGGAGCGAGCAAGCGGGGCAGGTGCCGCAACCGTAGCCCCATTCGTGGCGCTTGCTCCGGTCGGCGAGGTAGCAGGTGTGCGTCGCCTCGACGATGAGCGAGACCAGGGCCTCGCCGCCGAGGTCCTGCGCCATCCGCCAGGTCGCGGCCTTGTCGATCCACATCAGCGGCGTCTCGATGACGAAGCGCTGCGCCATGCCGAGGTTGAGCGCGAGCTGCATCGCCTTGACCGTATCGTCGCGGCAATCCGGGTAGCCGGAGAAGTCGGTCTCGCACATGCCGCCGACGATGCGCTTGATGCCGCGCCGGTAGGCGACGGCGCCGGCGAAGGCCAGGAACAACAGGTTGCGCCCGGGCACGAAGGTCGAGGGCAGTCCGGCCGAGGTCATGGTGATCGCCGTCTCGGAGGTCAGCGCCGTGTCGCTGATCTGGCCGAGCACGCCCAGGTCGATCACGTGGTCTGCGCCGAGCCGCTCCGTCCAGCGCGGGTTCATGGCCGCGAGCGCGTCGCGAACCGGCCCGCGGCAGTCGAGCTCGACCCTGTGGCGCTGGCGGTAATCGAAGCCGATCGTCTCGACGGTGTCGTAGCGGTCCAGGGCCCAGGCGAGGCAGGTCGTCGAATCCTGCCCGCCGGAGAACAACACCAACGCAAACTCTTTCACGTGCCCTCCGCAACGTCGCTAACGACCGGCGCCGGGAGCCGCCGCGACCGGCCCTAGGGACATCTTAGCGCCTGACCTCCGCGATGCCGAGATGCCGCTCGATCCGGCGCGCGCGCTCCTCGAGCCCGGATGCCAGGCTTCCCTCGCCGACAACCGCCTGACCATAGTCGTCGATCGTCGCGTCGAGCGACAGGGCACGCGCCGCGAGGTCGCGCAGATCGGCCTTCACCGCGCGCGCAACGGATCTGAAGATGCGATGCTCCGCCAAGACCTCGCGCAGCATGCCCGGCGCCTGCGCCGGGTCCGACCTGCAGCTGCCGCTCATCGCCTTGCGCCCGTCCCATGCAAACCGGAACGTGATCGTTCCACTAGCGGTCAGGCCTTGCACGTGCCGCCCGGCCGGCTTTAGCTCGGACGCGACCGACGGACGAGGAGCCGCGATGACAGAGACCGCACCGCCGCCGCAGGACGGCGCCGCGCGCGAGGCGCTGGCAGGAGGCGAGCTGCTCGTCGACCGGCATGCCGACGGGCGGCGCTGGCTCTGGCTCAACCGCCCGGCCACGCGCAACACGCTCACCGTCGCCGTGGTCGAGGCGATCGGCGCGGCGATGGCCGCGTTCGAGCGCGAGGGAGCCCGCGTCGCCGTCATCGCCGGCGCAGGGCACCGCGCCTTCTCCGCCGGCTACGACATCGCCGCCATCGACACGGCGGAGACGATGCCGGGCACGGCGGTCGGGCCGGACGGCTACTACCCGCTCGACCGCAGGCTGGCGGCGACCTTCGACGCCATGCAGGCGGCACCGTTCCCCGTCATCGCGGCGATCCGCGGCTGGTGCATCGGCGGCGGCTTCGAGCTCGCCATGGCCTGCGACCTGCGCGTCGCGGCGGGCGACGCCCGCTTCCGCATGCCGCCGACGCGGCTGGGGTGGATCTACTCCCTGTCCGGCTTGGCGCGCTTCGCCGCAGCGGCAGGCGTTGCACGGGCGCGCCACATGTTCCTCACCGGCATAGAGCTGCCTGCGGCGCGCGCCCTCGACTGGGGGCTGGTGGACGAGATCGCCCCGACGGTCGAGCTGCAGGCGCGCGTCGATGCCGTCGTCGCCGGCCTGCTAGACGCCGCGCCGTTGTCGCTCGCCGGGCTCAAGCACGCCTTCACGGTGCTGGCGCGTGCGGCGTCATCGGACGCGGACCTCCAGGCGCATCGTGCCTGGCGTGCCCGCGCCATCGCCAGCGCCGACCTGGCCGAGGGCCGCCGCGCCTTCCTGGAGCGCCGCAAGCCGGCGTTCAAGGGGCGCTGAATGCGCACGCCGTCGCCCTCGCCCGCCCTCGTCGTCCTCGCCACGCTGCTGCCGGCGATCACGGCGGCCTGCAGCGGGCCGCCCGGTCCCAAGTCCGCGCCCGAGCGCATCGCGTCGATCCCGCGCTCCGCCCTGCCGGGCGGCAAGGGCACGACGCTGAGCGTGCTGACGGCAGGCGACCCGCAAGGCCGCCCCGTGCTGCTGGTGCACGGCACGCCCGGCTCGGCCAAGGGCTGGGCAGACTGGCTGCTCGACCCGCCGCCGGGATTCTTCTTCTGCGCCGTCGACCGGCCGGGCTACGGCGACACCGCGCCGCAGGCGGCGATGACAGACATCGCCGACCAGGCCGCCGCCCTGGCCCCGCTCCTCGACCGCCTGGGCCGCGACGGCTGGGGAAGCGGCCGGCCCCTCGTGCTCGGCCACAGCCTTGGCGGGCCGATCGCCGTGCTCCTGGCGCTCGACTGGCCCGAGCGCGTCGGCGGACTCGTGGTGGCAGCCGGATCGCTCGATCCGGCGCTGGAGGAGGTGCATTGGGTGCAGCCGATCGCCCGCCACCCGCTGGTGCGCTGGCTCGTGCCGGACCGGCTGCTCACGGCCAACGAAGAGCTCCTCGACCTGAAGGCCGGGCTGCAGCGGCTGGCGCCGCGCCTGCCGGGCTTGATCACGCCGACCGTGATCGTGCACGGGACGCTGGACGACCTCGTGCCCTTCGCCAACGTCGCCTACATGCGGCGCGCCTGGGAGCGCCACTCCCGCTTGGCTTTGCGCGCGCTCGACGGGGTCAACCACTTCCTTCCCTGGAACAGCGCCGGCGACCTCGTCGCGGCGCTGCGCCAGGTCCTGGCGCTGTGACCGGCAGGGGCTAGTCACGCCTGCGTCACAGCGACGTGCGTTGTGCGCGACGGCGCCGAGGCGCTAACAACCTGCGCAGCGGACCGTCGCCGCTGCCGAGGGGACCGAGCGCATGACCGCGCATGACCTGACCCGCTTCCTTCTGTCCGAGGATGCCGCCCCCTTGCTGCTGGCGCTGGGCATCGTCGCGCTGTCCCTTGTCATCGAGGACGCGGCCGCGGTGGCGGCAGCCATCCTGGCGGCGCAGGGCACGATCGATCCGATGCCTGCGCTGGCGGCCCTCTGGGCGGGGTTGCTCGTGGGCGACATCGGGCTGTATGCGCTCGGCGCCGGCGCGGCGCGCAGCGCCATGCTGCGCCGCTGGGTCGGCGACGAGAGGCTGGCGCGCGGCCGGGCGCTGCTCGACCGCAACGCGATGGTCGCCGTCTTCGCCGCCCGCTGCCTGCCGGGCATGCGGCTGCCGACCTACGCGGCCTTCGGATTCTTCTCCGCCGCCTTCGCGACCTTCGCAGCATGGGTGGCTGCCGCGACCTTCCTGTGGTCCAGCGCGCTGTTCGCTCTGGTCTACGGGTTCGGCGCGGCTGTGGCCGACGCGCTGCAGGCTTGGACATGGGCCGCAGGCCTCGGGCTGGTCGCGGTCCTCTGGGGCGGGCAGCGCCTGGTGGTCCGGTGGCTCAGCGAGGCGCGCGCATGACCGACATGACCTTCGACGCACCCACGGCGAGCGAGAGCGCGGCGACCGGACGCGCGGCGTTCGGCCGCGACGCCCTGCGCGCGCCCGGCAGCGGTCATCCGATCCCGCATCACGGCATGCCGCCCCTGGAGACGGCCGAGCGCCCGCTCTCCCTCTACGAGTTCTGGCCGATGCGCGTCTTCTACGCGCCGATGCTGCTCTACTGGGTCTGGCTCGCCTTGCGCTTCCGCGGCGCGACGCTGGCGGCGCTGGCGAACCCGCTGATCGAAGCCGGCGGGCTGTGGGGCGAATCGAAGGCGGAGATCCTCGATCAGGTCGGGCCTTCGGCTCGGTCCTGGGTCGCCCCTTGGGCGGCGGTGAAGCGCGGCAGCGCGGCCACCTGCGTGCGCGACGCCGAGAGCCGCATGGCGGATGCCGGGCTCGCCTATCCGCTCGTCGCCAAGCCCGACGTGGGCTGCCGCGGCGCCGGCGTCCGCGTCGTCGCGAGCGCCGACGAGCTCGCCTCATACCTGCGCGCTTATCCCGAGAACGAGACGGTGCTGCTGCAGGAGCTGGTGGACGAGGAGGGCGAAGCGGGGGTTTTCTACGCACGCTTCCCCGGCGAGGCGCGGGGCCGGATCTTCTCGATCACGCTGAAGTACTTCCCGCGCGTCGTCGGCGACGGAAGCTCGACCCTGCGCGAGCTGATCATGGCCGATCCGCGCGCCGGCAAGATCGCGCATGTCTACCTGCCGCGCCATGCCGAGCGCCTGGACATGGTGCTCCCCGCCGGCCAGCCCTACCGCATCGCCTTCGCCGGCAGCCACAGCCGCGGCGCCATCTTCCGCGACGGCACGCACCTCGTCACCGATGCCATGGTGGATCGCTTCGATGCCATCGCGCGGGCGATTCCGGAATTCCACTTCGGCCGCTTCGACGTCCGATTCGCGGACATCGCGGCTCTGCAGCGCGGCGAGGGGTTCAAGATCGTCGAGATCAACGGCGCCGGCGGCGAGGCGACGCATGTCTGGGACTGCCGCGTGCCCCTGGCGAAGGCGTGGCGCGACTTGATGCACCAGTACTGGCTCGCCTTCGCGATCGGCGCGGCGAACCGGGCGCGCGGCTTCAAGGCGCCGTCGCTGCGGCTGTATTGGCAGCTCTACAGGAAGCACTGCCGCTTGATGCCGGCCTATCCGCCGACGCAGTGACGCAGAGGTCGATCCGGCAACAGGCGGGAAGACCGTCATTGCCGGCACCTGCCCCGGCTGCTATGGGACCGCGCCGCTTCCTCCGGAGCATTGCGATCCCCTCATGGCCGTCCGCTCGCCGATCATCAACGTCATGGAAAAGGCCTGCCGCAAGGCCGCCAGGGGACTGATCCGCGACTTCGGCGAGGTGGAGCAGCTTCAGGTCTCGAAGAAGGGCCCGGCAGACTTCGTGTCGAATGCCGACCTGCGCGCCGAGCGCATCCTGAAGGACGAGCTCGGGCGCGCGCGCCCGACCTTCGGCTTCCTCATGGAGGAGAGCGGCGAGTCAGGCAGCGCAGCGGGAAGCGCGACGATCGAAGGCCGCTGGATCGTCGATCCGCTCGACGGCACGCTCAATTTCCTGCACGGCGTGCCGCATTTCTGCATCTCCGTCGGGCTCGAGCGCCAGGGCGAGATCGTCGCGGGCATGATCTTGCAACCCGTCACCGACGAGATGTTCTGGGCCGAGAAGGGCGCAGGTGCATTCGTCAACGGACGGCGGCTGCGCGTCTCCTCGCGGCATGTCATGGCCGAGTCGATGTTCGCGACGGGGATCCCGTTCAAGGGCCGCGGCGACCATGCGACCTTCCTGAAGGAGCTCTCGGGCGTCATGGCCGTCAGCGCCGGGGTGCGGCGCTTCGGCGCGGCGGCCCTCGATCTCGCCTACGTCGCTGCCGGGCGCTTCGACGGCTTCTGGGAGGCCAGGCTGAACGCCTGGGACATCGCGGCAGGCCTGCTGCTGGTGCGCGAAGCCGGCGGTTTCGTCTCGGATCTCGAGGGGGGCCAGGGCATGCTGGCCTCGGGCGACGTGGTGGCGGCGACCGACAAGCTGCACCCGCAACTCCTCCAGGTGCTGCGCGACGCGCGCGGCCAAGCCTGATCGCCCCGCACCGCGGCGCTTTTGGCCGCCGCCGGCCCGGGGTATTGTCAAACCGTTAACCAGCGCCGACTAGCGTAAGGCTGTTGGAGTCGGAGTCCGCAGCCGAGGCTGGGCCGGGGCAGAGCCCGGTCGGCGGTCGGCGCAAGGCGAGGTACCGTCATGGCGACATCCACGAGCTCCCGCGTCGTCGTTCCGGGCGCGCCGAAGCGGCCGTCCCCGGGCGCCGCCCAGGCGGTCACCGCGGCGCTGCTGGCCTCCACGAGCATGCTCGCCGTCCATGGCGATGCCGCAGCGCAGGCCGCGACCCAGGCCGCACCGGTCGACTCCGACTATCTGGCGAGCCGCGCCCAGACGCCGTCGCAGATGCTGCCGGAGTACGGCTTCCGACCCGTCACGCCCCTGACCAGCGGCTGGGCTTACCAGGCGCGGGTCGCCACCGGCGTCGAGGGCCCGCGCGTCGCGAGCCCCGCCGTCGTGCTGCCGGAGCCTGTCGGCGCGCCGACAGCGCTGGCAGTCGCGCAAGCCCCGACCCGGGCGCCTGCCTGGTCCCCCGCTTGGACGGGTGGTTCCTTCGCGCAGACCGGGCCGGCGCCGCTGACCCCCGCCGTGGTCCAGGTCGCCCCGCAAGTGGCGCAGTTGCCGGCGGCCGTGCCGGTCATGGTGATCGATAGCCGCGGCGCGCACTACGAATCGGCGCCGCCGGCGATGATGCACGAGCAGGGTAGCACCGACGAGGCCGCGCCCAGCGCGGCCGCGCCTGCCGCCGCGCTGCCCATGGCGGTCGGTCCGACGCGCTCGGCCACGCCGCCGCGACTGCCGAAAGCACCGGCCGGCAAGGTGCGCTCGGCCAAGCGCCAGGCGGTGCCCTACGCTGTGCCGGCCGCCCGATCGGCAGCGCAGCCCTTGGTGGCGAACGTGGTCCCGGCCCTGAAGGCAGCGCCGGCGCGCAAGCCGCGCAGCCGGCTCGACGCGAATATTCGCGCGGGCGGCGGGCGCTTCCCGGTGGCCGTCCTATCGCGCACCGCGGTTCCCGCGACATTCGTCTCCGATCCGACCGGGCCGATCATCATCGACAGCCGCACGGGCCGTGGCCGCTCCGGCGCCGCCGGCGGCCTCGTCCCGACGCAAGGACCGGCGCTCGCGCCGCATGGCGCGGGGACCCTGCCGCCGCCGCCGTCGATGCCGCGCTCCTTCGTCGTCGGCAGCGACGGAACGCCCTACGTCGCCAAGGCGGGGCCGTCGCGCCGCCGCGCTGACGCCGGCGGCGGAACCCGCGCGCAGAAGGCGAGCGTCGAGCGGCCGGCCAAACCGGCCAAGGCGGAGATCGCGCGCGCAGCGCCGGCGGCGCCGAGGCCGGCCGTCGCCCGGGCGGAGAAGCCAACAGCCCCTGCCCCGACGCCGCGAGCGCCTGTGGAGTCTCAGCCGATCGCGCCGCCGCCCGCCGTCGCCGCGGCGCCCGTCGCCGAGCCGCCGGCGGCCGCACCCGTCGCACCTGCCCCGGCACCCAGCGCGCTCCCCGGCCCGACAGCCTTGACGCCGCCGGCTGCGGCTCCGGTTCCGGCCCCTCAGGTCGTCGCTCCGGCGCAGCTTCCGGCGCCGCAAGCCGCTCCCGCCCAGGCATCGCGCGTGGTGTCGCTGCCGATCCCGCCCCAGGTCGCGGCGGTTCCCGCGAGCGGCGACAAGATCGAGATCGGCAAGCCCTACGGCGATGCTCTCGCGACCGTTCTGTTCGGCGGGCCCGATGCCGAGCTCGACGACAGCGCCAAGGCGATCCTCGGCGAGTCGCTGCCGCGGCTCATGGCCGACGATTCGCGCCAGGTGCAGATCCTCGCCTACGCCACCGCCGTTGACCGGCCCGACCAGGCGCGCCGATTGTCGCTCTCGCGTGCGCTCGCCGTCCGCGCTTACCTGATCGAGCGCGGCATCCGTCCCACGCGCTTCGACGTGCAGGCCAAGGGCGCCAACCTGCCGGGCGGTCCACCCGACCGCGTGGACGTCAAGTTGGCCCAATAGGCCCGTTGCGCGGCACCGCGCGCCGGCCAAGAACGGCGCTGCTGCCCCATCCTTGCCGCAATTGCGCGCCATCTTGCGCCGTCGCGCCGAGGCTGTGATCCTCGGCCTCCAGCAGTCGGGGGGCGCAGGCCGTGGCAACCGAAGACGCGATGGCGGGGCTCGAAGAGCGGATGACGGGCCCGCGCCGCTACCTGCTCAGGATGGCGGTCTTCCTCGCTCTCGTCGCCGCTGGCGGCGCGCTGATCCTGCCGGCGCTGGTCACCGCCTTCAAGGCCAATGTGGCGCTCAACGCCATGATCCTCGCCGTGCTGGCGCTCGGCATCGCCTACGCCGTCCGGCAAGTGCTGACGCTCGCGCCGGAGGTCGCCTGGATCGAGGCGTTCCGCGCCGGCCAGCAGACCGGAAGCCTGCAGCAGCCGCGCCTGCTCGGTCCGCTCGCGACCATGCTGGCCGCGCGCGAGGCGCGAACGGGCGTGCGCGAGGGGCGCATGCGCTTCAGCCTGTCGCCCCCGGCCATGCGCTCGCTGCACGATTCGATCCAGACGCGGCTCGACGAGCAGCGCGACATCGCGCGCTACATGGTCGGGCTCCTGATCTTCCTCGGCCTGCTCGGCACGTTCTGGGGGCTGATGCAGGTCGTGCACGCCGTCGGCGACACGATCGCCACGCTGTCGGTCGACACCGACAACACCAAGGCGATGCTGTCGAGCCTGAAGGACAGCCTGTCCGAGCCCCTGGCCGGCATGGGCACGGCCTTCTCGACGTCGCTGTTCGGACTCGGCGGCTCGCTCGTCCTGGGGTTCCTGGAGATGCAGGCCGGGCAGGCGCAGAACCGCTTCGCCAACGAGCTCGAGGAGTGGCTGTCGAGCGCCACGCGGCTTTCCGGCGGCAGCTTCGGCGGCGACGGCGACGTGCCGATCCCCGCCTATATCCAGGCCCTGCTCGAGCAGGCGGCGGAGAGCCTGGAGACCCTGCAGCGCACTCTTGCCCAGAGCGACACAGCGCGCGCCGACACGCATGCCAGCCTGGGCGCGCTGGCCCAGGGCCTCGGCCATCTCGTGGACCAGATGCAGGCGGACCAGCACGTCTTGCGACGGCTTGCCGACGACCAGTCGAAGCTGCGTGCGAGCGTGGCCCAGCTGGCGGATGCCGCGCAAAGCGGCAGCGCCGGGCTCGACGAGGCGACGCGCATCCATATCCGCAACGCCGACCTGCAGCTCGGGCGCCTGGCCGACAGCATGGACGCGGTGCGCCGCGAGATGGCGCGCGAGGTCTCTAGCGGGCTGAAGCTGCTGGCGCGGACCATCGCCGCCTCGACCGAGCCCGGCGAGCGCTGACGGAAGGCAGGGGCGCCCCATGGCCAGCGGCAGCCGGAGCAGGAACGCGGTCGACATGGTGTGGCCGGCCTTCGTCGACGGCCTCGCCAACCTCATCATGGTGTTCCTGTTCCTGCTGCTGCTGTTCGTGATCGGGCAGGTTGCGCTGGGCAACGCCATCATCGGGCGCGACCGCGCGCTGGAGCGGCTCAACGCGCAGATCGACGCGCTCGCGCGGACCCTGGCACTCGAGCGCAATGCGGCGAAATCGATCGAGAGCCGGCTCGGCGCGCTGACCGCCGAGGCGGCCGCGGCGCGCGAGGCGCGCGACCAGGCGCTCACCGCATCGACGGCCCTTGCGGCCGAGCTGACGGCGTCGCGGGCGCGCATCGAGGAAGCGAGCGGCATCCTGCGCCGCCGAGACACCGAGCTCGCAGTCCTCGAAGAGGACATCCATAACCTGCGCGAGGAGCTCGGCAGGCTGCTGAAGCTGGTCGAGGACATGAACAGCGAGATCCAGGAGCGCGAGCGGGACGTCCTGGCCCGCGAGCGGGAGATCGACGCGCGCGACAGGGTGATCGCGAGCCGCGACGCGGCGCTGCAATCGATGAGCCGGGAGGTCGCCGGTCGCGACGCGCAGATCGCGCAGCGCGACGCGACGCTGTCGGCGCACGAGCGCGAGATCGAGAGCCGCGGGCGCGCGATCGCCGCCAAGGACGCGGAGATCGCCACCCTCGGCGAGCGGCTGAACCGCCTTCTGCTTTCCCGGGTCGAGGAGCTCGCCCGCTACCGATCGGAGTTCTTCGGACGGCTTCGGCAGGTGATCGGCGAGAGGCCGGACATCCGCATCGTCGGCGACCGCTTCGTCTTCCAGTCCGAGGTGCTGTTCGCGACCGGCTCCGCGGCGCTCGGCGACGGCGGCAAGCAGCGGCTCGGCGAGCTCGCGGCAACGCTGAAGGAGATCGGTCAGAAGGTGCCGAGGGAGATCGACTGGGTGCTCCGCATCGACGGCCACACCGACCAGCGCCCCATCCGCACGCCCGAGTTCCCGTCGAACATGGAGCTTTCCGCAGCGCGCGCCATCGCGGTCTCCCGCTTCCTGGCGGAGCAGGGACTGCCGGCGCGCCGCCTGGTTCCCGCAGCCTTCGCCGACAATTACCCGATCGACCCCGGCAGCGACGAGGCTGCGCTGTCGCGCAACCGGCGCATCGAGTTCAAGCTCGACCAGCGCTGAAGGAGGCCGCCGAGCCATGCGCATCGTCTCGCTGCTTCCCAGCGCCACGGAGATCGTCGCGTCGCTCGGGATGGCCGACTGCCTGGTCGGGAGGTCGCACGAATGCGACTACCCCGCCGGAGTCGAGCGCCTGCCCGTGCTCACGGCCGCGAAGATCAGCCTCGCCGGGCCTAGCGCCGCGATCGACCGCGACGTCAAGGCCGTGCTGCGCGACGCCCTTGCCGTCTATCGCGTCGATGCCGAAGGGCTGCGCGCGCTCAAGCCTGACGTCATCGTGACGCAATCGCAGTGCGACGTCTGCGCCGTCAGCCTCCGCGACGTCGAGGCGGCGATCCGCGGCTGGACCGATCGCGCAGCACGCCTCGTGTCGTTGCATCCCTACCGCCTTGCCGACGTTTGGCGAGACCTGCAGGACGTCGCGGCGGCGCTCGGCGTTCCTGACCGCGGCGCGCACGTTGCGGCAGAGCTCGCCGCGCGCATGGAGCATGTCGCGCAGCGCTGCGGCGGCCGCCCGCGGCCCAGGGTGGCCTGGCTCGAATGGACCGACCCGCCGATGGCCTGCGGCACATGGATTCCCGAGATCGTCGCCATGGCGGGCGGCGACAACCTGTTCGGCGCCGCCGGCGAGCCGGCGCCCTGGCTCGACTGGGAAGCGCTCGTCGCCGCCGATCCGGACGTGCTGGTCGTCGCGCCCTGCGGCTTCGACCTCGCGCGGACCCGCGCGGAAGCGGCGGCGCTCGCCG
>JAEULF010000326.1 GCA_016793965.1 Alphaproteobacteria bacterium
CCGGGTCGTGGTCACCTCCATGCTCCGCGTCTCCGCGACCATGCGGCGCAAGCGGTTCGACAGCCGGGCGATCTGCGTGTACTGCACGACGCGCTTCTTCAGGTTGCGCGCCTTGCCGACATAGAGCACGTCGCCGCGCCCATCGACCATGCGATAGACGCCCGGGCTGCCCGGCAGCCGCTTCGCCATCTCCTGGATCACGCCGGTGCCGCGGTTCAGGTCGGCGACCGCACCGCGCCCGGACTTGCGCGATGCGCCGGCCTCGACCTGCGGCTTCCCGTCGACGGGATGCACCATGTCCCGTTCGCGGTCAGACGACGAATCGGCACGCGGACACGTATCGTCAGCTGGAGCGGGCGGCGCGTCGTCGATGCCGGAGCGCAGGTTCGGATCGTCGCTAGCCATGCCGAATCCTGAGGGCGTGAGCTGATGTGGACCCAGTCTAATGCCATCGTTTGGCGACCGGGACAGATATGCATTTCGCCCTGCTTCCCGTGGCGGCAAGGACTATCCACGGAGGGTGTGGACAACTCTGTGGGAAAGACTGGCGCGAGCGAGCCTCTGTCGCGGAACCGCTGGTGAATCGTCATCTTGCCTAGGAAATGGGCAATATGGCGATGTATTTGAAATATATGGGATATCGCCTTTTCCGGTCATCCATTCGCAACCTGAACCTGTCCCGCCCTGGGCAGAATCGAGGGAATCGTTGGGATGCCGCGCCTTTGTGAAAAACTCTCAGCAATTCGCTCGCGGGATCGCGGAGCGCGCGCCGCCAGCCCCATCGCGCAGAAACCTTCGGAAACTCAATTTCTCACCGCGCTCTCGCCCGTCAGATTGACCACTTGGCCAGTCATCGAACGACAGATCGCGATCAGGCGCACCGCCCGCGCCACGGCAGCAGGCGGCGGGCCACCGGATGCCATCGCGCCGAGCACGACAGCATTGACTCGAAGCCGAGGCGCGTGTCGAAGCGCCAGGACAGGAATCGCCGCGCGCAGCGTGCGCCCATAGAGCGCCTGCTCGCCATGGGCGTCCGACGCAATTCGTGCCGCTTGATCGTGCACCAGGACAGCGACGGCATCGTCGACCGCCTGGCGTGCCAGCGCCGTCGCCATCGCGTCGATCAGCGCGGTCGGCCGAACCGGGAAACTCTCGGCCCGCGTCGCAGGGGAAGCGCCAAGGACGAAAAGGCTGATCGCAGGCCCCTCTTGCAGAAGCGCCTGCGCCTCCTCCCCCGCGATCTCAAGCCCACCGTCACCGTTCACGGCAAAGCCCAGGGCCGCAGCAACCTGTGCGACGGTCGACGCCAGGTCGGGACGCAAGCCCGCGAGCAGGGCTCGGGGCTTGCCTGTCGCTGCCGCGGTGCCATGGCCGGTCATTGGCGCCTGTAGACGAGCTGGCCGCTGGCGAATCGCAAGGACAAATGCGTGCCGGCGATAAGCCTGGCCTTGATGATGCTGCGGCCCGCGCGCCCGGGCGGCTCGACGATGTCGAGCACGATCTCGTCGCCGCCGCGCGTCGCGAATCGCCCGGAAAGTCGGTTCTCCAGAACGCCTTGCGGCGTGGAGCGTTGCTCGGACAGGTCGAAGCTGCCGTCCGGCCCAAATGAGATTCGGCTGCCGATGATTGGCGGCAGCGCGTCCGCCAGCTCCCAGGCCCCCAGAAGCGCCGCGCGCATCGGCCGATCAAAGGCGCCGAGGACGGCGATGCTGCCGAGCGCAACCCCGGCCACCAACACGACCAGCCCGGCCATGATGCCCCAGCCCCGCGACGGACGGCGCCCGCGCCGGCGACGCGCCGCCTTGCCCGGGGCCGCCTTGCCCGGGGCCGACTTGCCCGGGGCCGCCCTGCCTGGGGTGGCCTTGCCTGGGGCGGCCTTGCCTGGAGCGGCCTTGCCCGGAGCCGCCTCGGTAGGAGCCGCCTTGTCCGGCGCCATTTTCCCAGGGGTTGAAGCTCCCGGGGTTGGTTGGCGCCGGGGCGGAGCCACGCCCGGCCGCTGCGCGACTGCGCCGGTGCTTCGTGCGGGCCGGCCGCTCTCCTGCGGTGGTCGAGCCATGCCGGCATGGTGGCCGCGACGGACGGCGGCGCCAACCAAAATCACACCTCTGCCCCTTGATATTCCCGCCCGTGTCGCGATTATTCGGCCGCGGACGGAGGGAGCCCATGACCAAGTACTACGTTGTCGGCGGCGTCTACACGGACACGCATTTCGACAAGCCGGCGCCGGGCACACAGGAGCAGCGGCTCGGGCCGTTCGGCGACTACGCCACGGCCAAGAAGGAGTGGGCGGCCCGGACCTGGTCGTCGGTGGACGACGCGACGTCGCGCTGGCGCATCGAGCAGAGCCACGACGACGAGGACGAGGTGACCTATTTCGTGGTCGGCGGCGTCTACACGGACACGACCTTCACCAAGATCGCCGGCGGCGCCCAGGAAGGGCGCTTCGGGCCCTTTACCTCCCTGGCCGACGCCAAGAAGGAGTGGCAGGCTCGCGCCTTCTCCACGGTGGACGACGCGCTGGCGCGGTTCCGCATCGAGAAGCACCGGGGCAAGGCGCACCCGCACGACTGATCCGCCGGCCGGGCGCCGCGGGTCCAGGAGGCTGGATGAGCGCTCAGGCGGCCGAGTCCCCGTGGACCGTGATCGCGCGAAAGGCGGCAGCCGGAGACCTGGCCGGCGCCTGCTCCGACGCGTTGCGCGCTCTCGACGAGCGGCCTGACGATCCGGCCACGCAGCGCGCGGCAGCGCTCGCTATCGTGCAGACGGCGAGCTTCCACGCCTTCCCGGTCGCCGCGGCGGCCCTCGACAAGGTCCTGCTGCGCGATCCGGGCGATGCCGACGCAACGGCGGCGGCCGCCTATGCCCATTGGCTGAGCAAGGACCTGGACAAGGCCTTCGCGCTCGCCGGTCGCGCGATCGTGCTGGCGCCCGATGTGCTCTCCCACTACGAGCGCTACAGCCTGATCGCGCTCACGTCCGGACGCTACGTCGAGGCATTCGTGGCGGCGGCGCTGCAATGCAATGCCCGCCCCGAAGACGCGCGGGCGCGCACCTCGGCCGAGCTGGCCCGGCGCATGGCCGCCGGCGAGACCGTCGCGTCGGTCGATTTCGACGGCAAGCGCTACCTGTTCCAGCTCACCTGCGCCGACGGGCAGCGCCTGACCAGCGACATCTGCCATGTCGGCGGCACGCTGGTGGAAGGGCGCGAGCTGCGCGCCATGCGCGCCGCGGTGCCGACAGCGGAGGTCATCGTCGAGATCGGCGTCCTGGCCGGCAACCACCTGATGTACTTCGCCAAGGAGATGCGGCCGCGCCGCCTGGTCGCGGTCGAGGCGAGCGCGCCCAACCTGAAGCTGATCGCCCGCAACGTCGCGCTCAACAAGGCGGCTGACCCTGCTTCCTTCGACGGCATGGAGATCGTCCTCATGCATGCCTTCGTCGGCGACCGCGACAGCGACGAAGCCGCAGCGCCGGAGGGCGCCGGCTTCGCCGGCACGGCACGCCGCCGGCTCGACACGCTGCTGCGGGCGGAATCCCGGGTGGACCTGATCAAGATCGACGTCGATGGCGCCGAGATCGCGCTGCTGGACGGCGCGCGGGAGACGCTCTCCCGGCTGCGGCCGACCGTGATGATCGAGGTGGAGCGCCGTCTCGAGACGGCATTTCTGGAGCGCCTGCCCGGGCTCGGCTACCGCGTCGCCGCGACGTTCGACGCCGCGATCTACCGCAACTTCCTGATCGTGCCGGAACCGCGCTGATCGGGACCGGCCGCAGGGATCACGGCAGCAGCCGCCAGATCCGCGTCTCCTGGCGCGTCGAGCTCTCCAGCTCGAGCGTCGTCGGGACCGAGAATGTGGTGAGGCTCTCGAGCCGCTCCTTCGGCAGGTAGCTGCGGCCGGGATCGCCCATCAGGACGAGCGCGCCGCCGGCGGCGAGCGTGCGCAGCCAGGCCGTCATGCGCTCGGCGAGCGGCCGCTCGTAGCACATGTCGCCGGCGAGAATGACCGCGAACCCATCCGCGGAGGCCGGGTCGTTCGCCTGGCCGATCACGTCCTGCAGCCAGATCTCGACGTCGGCCTGGTTGAGCCAGCCGTTGAGCGCCAGCGCCACCGCCGCGAACGGGTCGATCTCGGTGGCGACGACGGCGCCGGCTCCGGCCATGCGCGCGGCGATCGAGGCGATGCCGCAGCCGGCGGCGAAGTCGAGCACGCGCTTGCCGCGCACGATCTCCGGCTGGTCGAGCATGAAGCGCGCGAGCGCCTGGCCGCCCGGCCAGGAGAACGCCCAGAAAGGCGGCGGCAGGCCTTTCTCGGCCAACGTCGCCTCGGTCGCCTCCCAGAGCGGCGTCAGCTCGGTGGCAAGGTGCAGCTTGATCTCCGGCACCAGGGGCGCCGTGGAGACCGCCGTGTTCTCGATGACGAAGGCCTCGAAGCTGTCGAGCGGCCGGGCATCCTCGGGATCGGGACGGCGCAACGCCAGCAATGCGCCGGCAGCTTCAGCCGTCGCCTCGCCGGGCAGGGCGGGCGGGATCCTTATGCCGCGGCGCGCCAGCTCCCCGCGATAGCGGCCGCGAAAACGATCCACCCAGTCCATCGGTTGCTCCGGAACGCGCGCAGGCACGAGCGCGGGTCGTCGATGTCGACGCGCCATGCCTGCACGGCAAGCTGGGTCGCCGCTGCCGCCAAGCCGGCATAGAGGAGCGGCCCGGCGCCGGCGGCGGCACCGGCCGCGCCCCACAGCAGCACGGCGCTGCCGTAGAAGCCGAAGAGCCAAGGCCGCGTCCCCGCGCCGAGACGCAACGCGGAGGACCGCACGCCGACCAGCGCGTCGTCCTCCTTGTCCTGGTGCGCGTAGATCGTGTCGTAGCCGAGCACCCAGGCGATGCCGCCGGCATAGAGCAGAAGGGCCGGCAACTCCAGCGCTCCCGTCCAGGACGTCCAGCCGACCAATGCCCCCCAGCTGAAGACGAGCCCGAGGAACGCCTGCGGCCACCAGGTGATGCGCTTCATGAAGGGATAGACGACGACGAGCGGCAGCGAGGCGACGCCAGCAGCGATGGTCGCGCCGTTGAACTGCAGCAGGATCGCCAGGCCGAAGAGCAGAAGGAGGGACAGGAACACGAAGGCCTGGCGCACGGAGAGCGCGCCCGAGGCGAGCGGCCGCGCCCGCGTGCGCTCGACCTGCCGGTCGAAGTCGCGGTCGGCCCAGTCGTTGAGGACGCAGCCGGCTGCCCGCATCACGAAGGCGCCGACAGCGAACAACAGGATGTGCCACCAGTCCGGCAGGCGCCCGTCTCGCGCGGCGGCCAGTGCCGCGCCCCACCAGCAGGGATAGAGCAGCAGCTCGGCGCCGACCGGCCGGTCGATGCGCGCCAGCCGCGCATAGGGGCGCATCCACGCGGGCAGCCGCTCGATCCAGTGCTGGCGCGGAATGTCGGTGAAGCCGCCGGTCGCCGGCTCTGCCGCTGGGTCCATGGACATGGCGCGAGTGTGGCGGCAGTGTCGCGCTGCCTCAAGTGCGAAACCCAGATGAGCGGCGATCGCCGCTCTGCCAAGGGCCCCACCCGGACCCTTCTCATCGCTGATGCGACGAGGAGGGAGAAGCGCGACGCTTCTTCCCCTCCCCGCGCGAAGCATGAGGACGGTCGGGGTGCGGCATGCAAGCGGTCCCATGCACGCAATCGCCTGCCGACTTCATGTTGACGAGACCCTTGCCGCCGGCGCCGCCGTCGGGCTGGACGCACCGCGCGCGCACTACCTGCGCCACGTGCTGCGCCTGGACGCCGGCGCGACCGTCGCGCTGTTCAACGCGCGCGACGGCGAATGGGCGGCGCGCATTGACGGCTTCGGCAAGGGCTGGTGCTCCCTGGTGGTGGCCGACCGCCGCCGCGTCCCCGCGCCGGAGCCCGACCTCTGGCTGCTCTTCGCGCCGATCAAGCGCGCGCGCATAGACTTCCTGGTGCAGAAGGCGACGGAGCTCGGCGCTTCCGTCGTCTGGCCGGTCTTCACGCGGCGCACCGCCATGGCGCGGGTGAACTTGGCCCGTCTGACGGCCAACGCCGTCGAAGCCGCGGAGCAATGCGAGCGGCTCTCCGTCCCGGAGCTGCGCGCCGACGCGACGCTGGAGGCCGCGGTCGCCGCCTGGCCCGCCGAGCGCCGCCTGCTGGTCTGCGCCGAAGCGGGTGCGGCGCGGCCGATCGCGGCGACCCTGGCAGACATCGATCCCACGGTGCCGCTCGGCGTGCTGGTCGGGCCCGAGGGGGGGTGGGCGCCGGAGGAGCTGAGCTGGCTGCTCGGGCATCCCTTCGTCCTGCCGGTCGGGCTCGGCCCGCGCATCCTGCGCGCCGACACGGCGGCCCTCGCTGCCCTCGCGGTGGTCCAGGCGCTGCGCGGCGATGGCGCGGGACGCCCGGTCGACCGCGGCGCCGCCGCGCCGCGCTGCGATCCTGACTGATGCGCTCTTGTCACAGGTGCATTGAGCCTTGCATCGGGACTTCTCTCCGTCGCATTCGCCCGCTACATCCTCGGTGACAATTAGAATTTGACGGATAGCCGTCTCGGTTCCGCCGAGGCCCGAACCGTCGCGGATTCGCCAACCGGAAAGGCCCAGCATGTCGGCTCCCCCGCAGACCAGCGGCGAGATCATCGAGCGGCGCGACCAGCTGGTCGCCTGGTTCGAATCGGGATCGAAGCCGCGCTCCAGATGGCGCATCGGCACCGAGCACGAGAAGTTCGGCTTCCGGCTCTCTGACCTGCGGCCGATGCCCTATGACGGGCGCGACGGCATCCGGGCGCTGCTGGAGGGGCTCTGCGCCTATGATTGGGAGCCGGTGATCGAGGAATCGCCGACCGGCCCCAACGTGATCGCGCTGAAGGGCAAGGGCCCGCGCACCGGCGGCTCGATCACGCTGGAGCCGGGCGGCCAGTTCGAGCTGTCCGGGGCGCCGCTGCGCTCGATCCACGAGACCTGCCAGGAGGTCAACTCGCATCTCGACGAGGTGCGGCTGGTCTGCAAGGAGCTCGGCGTCGGCATGATGGGCCTGGGCTTCAATCCCAAGTGGCGGCGCGAGGACGTGCCCTGGATGCCCAAGGGCCGCTACAAGATCATGCGCGAGTACATGCCGAAGAAGGGCAAGCTCGGCCTCGACATGATGCTGCGCACCTGTACCGTGCAGGTGAACCTCGACTACGCCGACGAGGCCGACATGGTGCGCAAGTTCCGCGTCAGCCTGGCGCTGCAGCCGATCGCCACGGCGCTGTTCGCCAACTCGCCGTTCACCGAGGGCAAGCCCAACGGCTTCCTGTCCTTCCGCAGCCATGTCTGGACGGACACCGACCCCGACCGCTGCGGCATGCTGCCCTTCGTCTTCGAGAAGGGCTTCGGCTTCGAGCGCTACGTCGACTACCTGCTCGACGTGCCGATGTACTTCGTCTACCGCGACGGCCGCTATCTCGACGTCTCCGGCCAGTCCTTCCGTTCCTTCATGCAAGGCAAGCTCAAGGGCGTGCAGGGCGAGGTCCCCCGCATCTCCGACTGGACCGACCACACGACGACCGCCTTCCCCGAGGTGCGGCTGAAGAAGTTCCTGGAGATGCGCGGCGCCGACGGCGGTCCTTGGGGCAGCCTGTGCGCGCTACCCGCCCTCTGGGTCGGCCTGCTCTATGATTCCGACGCGCTGACCCAGGCGGCCGACCTGGTCGCCGACTGGACCATCGCCGAGATGGCGCAGATGCGCGCCGACGCGCCGCGGCTCGGCCTCAAGGCGCCGTTCCGCGGCAAGACCCTGCAGCACGTGGCGCAGCAAGTGCTCGCCATCGCCGACAAGGGGCTGGAGCGCCGCCAGCGGACCGACAGCCTGGGCGGCAGCGAGCAGGGCTTCCTGCAGCCCTTGAAGGCGATCGCGAACAGCGGCGTCACGCCGGCCGAGGAGCTGCTGGCGCGCTTCCACGGCCCCTGGGGCGGTACGGTCGATCCGGTGTACGCGGAGCGGATGTACTGAGGGGGCGGCGATGGCTAGCCGGGTCGCCGCGCACCCCTTAGGCTGCGACCCATGACGCCTGAGCAGTTCATCGGCAAGTGGCGCGGTCTCGAGCTGACCGAGCAGGCCGCGTCTCAGACGCACTTCAACGACCTGTGCAGCATGCTCGGCGTGCCGGCCCCGTATGACGAGGGGACGGACTCCGCCACCTATTGCTTCGAGAAGGGCGGCATCAAGACGACGGGCGGCAAGGGCTGGGCGGACGTCTGGAAGAGCGGCTGCTTCGCCCGGGAGTACAAGGGCAAGTTCCGCAACCTCGACAGCGCCTTTGCCCAGCTCCAGCAGTATGCGCTGGCGCTGGAGAAC
>JAEULF010000408.1 GCA_016793965.1 Alphaproteobacteria bacterium
GCGCACGGCCATCTCGAGTTCCTCGAGGAGACCGGCGACCCGGCGACCGGCGAGCCGATCGGCAACACCAAGCTGAACCTCAAGGCCTCGATCGCGGGCGAGACGCACGAGTACACCGACATGTACCCGGGCATGGCGAAGGCCGCGCGCAGCGAGGGCTTCGACGAGATCGCCGACTGGTTCGAGACTCTCGCCAAGGCCGAGAAGTCGCATGCCGGCCGCTTCACCAAGGCGCTGAACGACATCGCCGCGTGATGGCGCGGGCTGCCGGCCGGGCCGTCGCGCCCGGCCGGCATTCCAACGCCCGCGAGGATGCTGACCCAGCCAAGCCGGCGCCGCTGCGCGGCGCCGCATAGCCAGGGATTGAGCCATGCGTGAAGGAAGCCTCGAAGCCCCGACCCGCCATCCGCTCGCCTGGCAGGATCCCGATTTCTACGACGAAGCGAAGCTCGACGCCGAGCTGCGGCGGGTGTTCGACATCTGCCATGGCTGCCGGCGCTGCTTCAACCTCTGCGACAGCTTCCCGCGGCTCTTCGACCTGGTCGATGCAGCAGGCGAGCACGAGATGGAGGCGGTGAAGTCCGAGGACTTCAAGGGCGTCGTCGATGCCTGCACGCTCTGCGACATGTGCTACATGACGAAGTGCCCCTACGTGCCGCCGCACGAGTTCAACCTCGACTTCCCGCACCTGATGCTGCGCTACCGCGCCGTCGAGCTGCGCAAGGGCAAGATCGGGGCGATCGAGCGCCAGCTCACGGAGACCGACCGCAACGGCAAGCTCGCGTCGCTCGCCGCCCCTCTCGCCAACTGGGCGACGGACACGAAGAACGGGCTGACGCGTGGGCTGATGCAAGGCGTCGCAGGCATTCACAAGGACGCCGTGCTGCCGAAGTACCACGGCAAGACGTTCACGGCGCGGAGCCGGGACGAGGTGCCCGTCGTCAACAAGGCCGCGCCCGGCTTCGGGCGCAAGGCCGTCCTCTACGCCACCTGCTTCGTCAACTTCAACGACCCGGCGATCGGCACGGCGGCGCGCCGCGTGCTCGCACATAACGGCGTCGAGACCGAGGTGGTCTACCCGGCGTGCTGCGGCATGCCCCAGCTCGAGCATGGCGACATCGCCAAGGTCGCCGAGCGCGGCAAAGCGGTCGCGGCAGCGCTCGGGCCCTGGATCGACAAGGGCTACGACGTGATCGGCCTGACGCCGTCCTGCACGCTGATGATGAAGTTCGAATGGCCGCTCATCCTGCCCGGCGATCCGGCGGTGAAGAAGCTGTCACAGGCGTCGTTCGACCTCTCCGAGTACGTCGTGGCGATCGCCAAGAAGGAGGGGCTGGCGCCCGGTCTCAAGGCTCTCGACGGCGGCATCACCGTGCACATCGCCTGCCATGCGCGCGCCCAGAACATCGGGCAGAAGGCGGCGGAGATGCTGCGGCTGATCCCGGAGACCACGGTCGCCGTGATCGAGCGCTGCTCGGGCCACGGCGGCTCCTGGGGCGTGATGAAGGACAATTTCGAGGTCGGCATGAAGATCGGCCGGCCGGTGATGAAGCAGGCGGTCGGCAACGGCCACAAGCACCTGGTCTCGGAGTGCCCGCTCGCGGGCGACCACATCCGCCAGGGCATGGAGCGCTACGCCGAGGGCAAGCCGCTGCCGGCCGAGGCGCAGAGCCCGATCGAGCTCGTCGCCTTGGCCTACGGCCTCTGAGCCGAGGCCTGACGCGGAACCGAGGAGAGAGACCATGACGGTCGTCACGATTGGCAAGCGCAAGCGCGCGCTCGCGCGCGCAGACATCATGCCGATGGCGGAGTACGCCCGCACGCGCAAGGAGAGCCGCAAGCGCGTCGCCGCCCTGAAGCGCGACCGCATGGTCGACGTCGGCCCCTTCGCCACCTTCTTCTTCGAGTGCTACGAGACGATGTGGCACCAGGTTCACGAGATGCTCTACATCGAGAAGGGCGGCGAGGAGCAGATCGACGGCGAGATCGGCGCCTACAATCCCCTGATCCCGAAAGGCGACGAGCTGGTCGCCACGGTGATGCTGCAGATCGAGGACCCGGAGCGCCGCGCGCGCGTCCTCGCCAATCTCGGCGGCATCGAGCACACGATGTCGCTCACCATCGACGGCGACAAGACGAAGGGCGTCGCCGAGGACGACACGGACCGCACCAACGCCCAGGGCAAGGCGAGCTCGGTGCACTTCGTGCACTTCCCGCTGAGCCCGGCGCAGGC
>JAEULF010000410.1 GCA_016793965.1 Alphaproteobacteria bacterium
TCATAGATGCCATGCCCCGTCGGCAGGCCGCGATGGCCCTTGGCCACGAGGTCGATGAGCTTCTGCGGCGGCGCCTTGGCGTCTTCGATATGCGGGTCGATGTAGGCGGCATAGTTCGCCATGGTGTCGAGCCCGCCCATGTCGGCGGATTCAAGCGGCCCGGTGATCCCGAGGCGGCGGCCATAGGTGTTGCGGACCACGGTATCGATCGCCTCGGCGGACGCCGTCCCGCTCGCCCAGAGCGACCAGGCCTCGCGCAGCATGGCGAACTGCAGGCGGTTGCCGATGAAGCCGTGCACTTCCTTCTCGATGATCGCCGGCTGCTTGCCCGCGGCCTTCAGATGGCCGCAGATCCAGGGCACGACGTCCTTGCTTGTCTCCGGCCCGCCGCAGACCTCGACGAGCGGCACCATCTGCGGCGGCACGTAGAAATGCGTCGCGACGACGCGCTCGCGCCCCTTGATGTGCTGGATCATGGCGCTGACCGGGCGGCTGCTCGCCGAGCCGATCACCGTCGGCGGCGGGCAGATCACGTCGAGCTGCGCATAGATCTCGTGCTTCAGCGCGATGTCGAAGGGCACCGACTCGAAGACGAGCTGCGCCGCAGCCGCGTCCTCCATGGCGACCGACGTCGTGATGCGGGCCAGCGCGGCCACCGCCTCGTCCGGGGTCAACAGCTCGTGCCGACGGAAGTCGTCGAGGCTCGCGCAGATCTTGTCGAGCGCCTTGCCCAGGCTCGACTTCGAGCGGCCGATCAGGCGCACCTGCTTGCCCGCCATCGCGAAAACCTGCGCGATGCCGTGGCCGATGATGCCGTTGCCGACAACGGCGACGGTGTCGAGTTGCCTAGGAACTGCCATGATCGCTTCCGCCTCCCTGGTCCTGCGGCAAGAGACTAGGCGCGATGGGCAGGCTTGAGCCAGGCCCTGATTGGCAGGCGCCGGCGGATTTTCGCGAATCAAGCGGCTCGCTCGGGCGCCTGGGGGTTCCCGTGCCCAAATCGGTGCTGCTCGTACCGAGCGGTCGTTCTCGCTAGAATGCGCGCGCTGGGAAAGGGGGGCGACATGTCGCGGCTGGAGGAGGTGCTGGAGAAGCTTCGAGGGCTTGAGCCTGCGCTGCGCGCGCGCGGCGTCGGTCGGCTCGCCGTCTTCGGCTCGACCGCGCGCGGCGAGGAGCGGCCCGATAGCGACGTCGACATCCTGTTCGACTGGTCGCCCGGCGCCAAGGTGGGGGTCACGCAGCTGTTCGACGTGCAGGACCTTATCGAGGGCCGCCTTGCCCAGAAGGTGGACCTGCTCGACGCACCGAGCATCAAGCCCGCGATGCGCGATCGGATCATTCGGGAAAGCGTGAATGCCTTCTAGCGACCCGCGCGCGAGACTGGTCGACATCCTCGAGAATGCGGACACGATCCGCGGTTACGTCGCCGGCGGGAGATTCGAGCGCTTTGCCAGTGACCGAAAGACCCGCGATGCCGTCGAGCGACGCCTGGAGCGCATCTGCGAGGCGGCACGCGCGTTGGGCAACATCATGGACGAGCGCTATCCGGACGTGCGCTGGCTTGACTTGCGTCGGTTCGGGAGCGTGCTGAGGCACGACTACCGAGCAATCGATCCGAGACTGGTCTGGGACGCGATCACGACCTACCTGCCTCGGCTGACCAATGCCTGCTCGACGGAGCTGGACCGGCTCGGCCGGTCGGGAAGCTAGAATCTCAGCGCCTTGGCCTGGACGACGGCGGGGTCCTTGCGCACGCGCTCCATCACAGGCTCGGGGATCGGGCCGTCGACCGAGACCAGCGCGATGGCGTCGCCGCCCGGCTCGGCGCGGCCGAGCGCGAAGGTCGCGATGTTGACCTGCGCGTCGCCCAGCATGGTGCCGAGCCGGCCGATGAAGCCCGGCTTGTCGCGGTTGGTGATGTAGAGCATGTGCGGCGTCAGCTCGGCCTCGACCGGGATGCCCTTGATCTCGACGATGCGCAGCTTCCTGTCGCCGAACAGCGTCCCCGACACGCTGCGCGTGCGCGCCTCGGTCTCGACGGTCAGCCTGATCAGCGCGTGGTAGTCGTCGCAGTCCTGGCACTTGGTCTCGGCGACGCGCACGTTGCGCTCCCGCGCGATCGCCGGCGCGTTGACCATGTTGACGCTGTCGAGCAGCGGCGCGAGCAGCCCGGCGAGCGCCGCCTGGGTCAGCGGCTTGACGTTCAGCGCGGCGACGGCGCCCTGGTACTCCAGCGTGACGCCCTTGAGCCCGGTCTCGGTGAGCTGGCCGGCGAAGCTGCCGAGCAGCTCGGCGAGCTTCATGTAGGGCTTCAGCCGCGGCGCCTCCTCCGCCGTCACCGACGGCATGTTGAGCGCGTTCGAGACGGCGCCGGTCAGCAGGAAGTCCGACATCTGCTCGGCCACCTGCAGCGCCACGTTCTCCTGCGCCTCGACCGTCGAGGCGCCGAGATGCGGCGTGCAGATCACGCGCTCGTCGCCGAACAGCGGGTTCTGCTTGGCCGGCTCCTCGACGAAGACGTCGAGCGCCGCGCCGGCGACGATGCCGGCGTCGAGCGCCGCCTTGAGGTCCGCCTCGACCACCAGCCCGCCGCGCGCGCAGTTGATGATGCGCACGCCCTTCCGCATCTTGGCGAACGCGGCCTTGTCGACCATGCCCTTGGTCTTCTCGGTCATCGGCGTGTGCAGCGTGATGACGTCGGCGCGGGCATAGAGCTCGTCGAGCTCGACCTTCTCGACGCCGAGGTTGACCGCGCGCTCGTCCGACAGGAAGGGATCGAACGCGATCACCTTCATCTTCAGGCCGAGCGCCCGGTCGGCGACGATGGCGCCGATGTTGCCGCAGCCGATGACGCCCAGCGTCTTGCCGGTGAGCTCGACGCCCATGAAGCGGGCCTTCTCCCACTTGCCGGCCTGGGTCGAGCGGTCGGCGGCGGGGAGCTGGCGGGCCAGCGCCAGCATCATCGCGACGGCGTGCTCGGCGGTGGTGATCGAGTTGCCGAAGGGGGTGTTCATCACGACGATGCCGCGCTGCGTCGCGGCAGGCACGTCGACATTGTCGACGCCGATGCCGGCACGGCCGATCACCTTGAGGTTGCCCGCCGCGGCGAGGACCTCCGCGGTCACCTTGGTCGCCGAGCGGATCGCCAGGCCGTCGTACTGGCCGAGGATGCGCTTGAGCTCCTCCGGCTTCAGCCCGACCTTGACGTCGGCCTCGACGCCGCGCTGGCGGAAGACGGCGACCGCGGCGTCGCTCAGCTGGTCTGAGATCAGCACCTTGGCCATGGCTCACGCCGCCTTCGGCAGCGCGGCCAGGCTGTCGGCATAGGCCCAGTCGATCCAGGGGAGCAGCGCCTCCACGTCGGCAGCCTCGACGGTGGCGCCGCACCAGATGCGCAGCCCCGGCGGCGCGTCGCGGTAGTGCCCGGCGTCGAGCGCGACCTCCTCCTTCTCCAGGCGCTTGACGACCTCCTTGGCGAAAGAGGCCTGCGCCGCCGCGTCGCGGCCCGCGACGGCCGGATCGACGAAGCGCATGCAGACCGAGGTCGAGGACCGGATCGCCTTGCGCGCGGCGAGGAAGGCGACCGACGGCGTGCGCGCGACCCAGTCCTCGATGGCGCCGAGATTGGCCTCGCAGCGCTTGACCAGCGCCGGCAGCCCGCCGATGCGCTGCGCCCAGGCGAGCGCGTCGAGGATGTCCTCGACGCAGAGCATCGAGGGCGTGTTGATGGTCTCGCCGGCGAAGACGCCGTCGATCAGCTTGCCGCCTGAGGTCAGGCGGAAGAGCTTCGGCAGCGGCCAGGCGGGTTTGTAGGTCAGCAGCCGGTCGACCGCCCGGGGCGAGAGCACGAGCATGCCGTGCGCCGCCTCGCCGCCCAGCACCTTCTGCCAGGACCAGGTCGTGACATCGAGCTTGTCCCAGGGGAGCTCCATGGCGAAGGCGGCGGAGGTCGCGTCGCAGATCGTCAGCCCCTGGCGGTCGGCCTTGATCCAGTCGCCGTTCGGCACGCGCACGCCTGATGTCGTGCCGTTCCAGGTGAAGACCACGTCGCGGTCCGCGCTGACCTTCGCGAGATCGGGCAGGTCGCCATAGGGCGCCTCGATGACGCGCGCGTCGGCAAGCTTGAGCTGCTTGACGACGTCGGTGACCCAGCCGGCGCCGAAGCTCTCCCAGGCCAGCAGGTCGACGCCGCGGGCGCCGAGCAGGTTCCACAGCGCCATCTCGACGGCACCGGTGTCCGAGGCCGGCACGATGGCGATG
>JAEULF010000449.1 GCA_016793965.1 Alphaproteobacteria bacterium
GGCAGCGCGCGAGTCGCGCTCGCGCTTCAGCCCCTCCGCGACGCGGAAGGCGAGCTCGATCGCCTGCTGCGCGTTGAGGCGCGGATCGCAGGCGGTGTGGTAGCGGTCGGCGAGGTTCTCCTCGCTGATCGCCTGCGCGCCGCCGACGCACTCGGTGACGTCCTGGCCCGTCATCTCGACATGGATGCCGCCGGCATGCGTGCCCTCGGCAAGATGGACGGCGAAGAAGCCCTCGACCTCGGCGACGATGCGGTCGAAAGCGCGGGTCTTGTAGCCGGTCGCCGACTTGACGGTGTTGCCGTGCATGGGATCGCAGGACCAGACGACGGTGCGGCCCTCGCGCTGCACGCGGCGCACCAGCGCCGGCAGCTTCTCCCGCACCTTGTCCGAGCCCATGCGCGAGATCAGCGTCAGCCGCCCCGGCACGTCCTGCGGGTTGAGCGCGTCGATCAGCCGGATCAGGTCGTCGGCGTCGGAGGTCGGGCCGCATTTCAGCCCGATCGGGTTCATGACGCCGCGCAGGAACTCGACATGCGCGCCGTCGAGCTGCCGGGTGCGGTCGCCGATCCACAGCATGTGGGCGGAGCAGTCGTACCAGTCGCCGGTCGTCGAATCGACGCGGGTCAGCGCCTCCTCGTAGGGCAGCAGCAGCGCCTCGTGGCTGGTGAAGACCTCGGTCTCGCGGATCTGCGGCGTCGTCTCCGAGGTCAGCCCGACCGCCGCCATGAAGGCGAGCGATTCGGTCAGCCGGTCGGCCAGCGCCCGGAAGCGCTCGGCCTGGGCCGAGCGCGACACGAAATCGAGGTTCCAGCCGTGCACGCGGTTCAAGTCGGCATAGCCGCCGCCGGCGAAGGCGCGCATCAGGTTCAGCGTGATGGCGGCCTGGTGGTAGGCCTGCACCATGCGCTCGGGGTCCGGCGTTCGCGCCTTCGGCTCGAACTCCATGCCGTTGATGATGTCGCCGTGATAGCTGGTCAGCTCAGCGGCGCCCTTCTTCTCCGTCGCCTCGGAGCGCGGCTTGGCGAACTGGCCGGCCATGCGCCCGACCTTCACCACCGGGCAGGCGGCGCCGAAGGTCAGCACCACCGCCATCTGCAGCAGCACGCGGAAGGTGTCGCGGATGTTGTTGGCGTTGAACTCGGCGAAGCTTTCCGCGCAGTCGCCGCCCTGCACCAGGAAAGACTTGCCGGCGGCGACCTGGGCGAGCCCGGCCGTCAGCCGGCGCGCCTCGCCGGCGAAGATCAGCGGCGGCAGCTTGGCGAGCTTGCCCTCCGCCGCGGCCATGGCAGCGGCGTCGGGGTACTTCGGCATCTGCTTGATCGGGCGCCCGCGCCAGGATTGCGGCGTCCATCCCGGCGCGTGGCCAGAGCCGGCGGACTGCGCGCGGGGGCGCGAGGCGGTGCTGGTGAACGGCATGGCGATCCTGCGACGGCTTCACTGACTGAGCCGCACAATCTGCGGGCGGCGAGCGAGAAAGGCAAGAATTCCCGCGAGTCGCGGCCCACGCGCGGCGGCGATGCGCGCCGCGCGCGGGCGCCGGCGCGCGAGCCCCGCGCCGCCCCGGCTTGCTCGCGCCGCCCGAGCGTGGGAGCGTCGTCGCGGCAGGGCGCCTTGGAAAGCCGCCAAGCGGTCGTCGTCAAGGGAGCGATCCGACCATGAGAGACGCCCGTCGCTCTCCGGCGATCCTGGCAGTCGCTTTCGGCCTCGCTCTCGGGGGCTGCGCGGAGACCATGTCCGGCATGGCCATCTCGTCCGGACAGCACGCGAGCTACGTCGAGCGCTTCCCGACCGACGAGAGCTGGCGGACCGCGGATCCCGACGACCTCCTGGCCGTCTGCATCGGCCTCTCGGAGCTGCGCCTGTACGACAGGTTCGCGCGCTGCGCAGACATCTTCCTGTCCCGGTTCGCTGACCACGCCCAGTTCTCGGCCGCTCAGCTGCGCGCGCGCGGGCCCGGCGACTTCATCGCGCCGATCCTGGTCGCCCAAGCGCAGATGCGGATCGACACGAAGGAGCTCGCCGCAGCCGAGCGATCCGTCGCGCAGGCGCTCCGGATCGTGGAGAGCGAGACGAAGAACGCCATGGGCGACACCCGCGACCGGGTGCATCTCGACGCGCTCGGGGTCGCCGGCCACGTGCAAGCGCTGCTCGGCCGCAGGGAGGCCGCGCTCGGCTACGTCAAGCGACTGGAGGAGTTCCAGGGCCAGTTCGGCACCGACTCGTTCTGGATCAAGGCGCATATCATGGCCATCGCCCGCATCCACGTCGCGCTCGGCGACCTGCCGACGGCGGCCGCGGTGCTGCAGCGCCCGAGCGGCAAGAGCGCGTTCTTCCAGGCGATCGACGCCTTCAACGTCATCAACCCCATGGCATACCTGCTGCAACCGCTGCTGTACGGCACCACGGATCCCAATGCCTTCCTGAGAGAGCAGGAGATCAAGCTGTCCTACATGCAGGCGCGCGTCCTATTCGAGATGCAGCGCTGGGACGCAGCCGCGCCGCTCGTGCAGGAGCTGCTCGCGAACAAGCTCGTCGATGCATTCCCGGACCTGAAGTGGCAGGCCCTCTACATGGCGGCCCGCATGGACGCGCGAGCGGGCGGGAACGCGTCTGCGGCGGCTCGGCTGCGCCAAGCGCTCGACATCTTCGAGCGGAGCCGGGCCTCGATCGCCTCCGAGGTCAGCAAGATCGGCTTCTCCGGCGACAAGCAGGACGCCTATGCGCTCCTTGTCGACGTCCTTCAGGCGGACGGCAAGGCAGCGGAGGCGCTCGCCGTCACGGAGCAGGCGAAGGCCCGCGCCCTTGTCGACGTGCTGGCGGCCAAGAGGGAGTTCGGGCGAACGCCGACGGAGCGCGCGCAGAGCCGCGCCGCCCTCGACCGGCTGGAGATCATCGAGCGTACCCGCGCCGCGGCGCCGGCGCTGCGCGGGCGCGCCGGCGAAGCAAAGAGCCGGTCGGACGCGGTGGAGCTGTCCGCGCAGGTCCGATCCGTCGTTGCGGTCGAGGGCATCGGGCTCGCGGAGATCCAAGCGGCGCTTCGCCCGGACGAAGCGGGCCTCTCGTTCTTCGTCGCCGGGGAGCGAGCCTATGCCTATCTCGTCCTGCCGGGAGCGATACGGACGCATGGTTTCTCGGCAGGCGACCTCGGCCGGCGCGTCGAGGCTTTCCGCCAGGCGCTCGCGGGCACCGACATCGACTTGGCGAAGCGGCTGGGAAAGCAGCTGCACGACGACTTGCTGGCGCCCCTCGGCGTGCCTCAGGGCACTTCGCTTCTCACGGTCGTGCCGCACGGCCCGCTGCACTACCTGCCCTTCGCCGCGCTGCACGACGGCCAGCGCTGGCTGGTCGAGCGCATGGCCATCCGCCTTCTCCCGTCCTTCGGCACGCAGCGCTACATCAAGCCCGCGTCGAGCGATGCCGGAGCAGTCCTCATCTACGGCAACCCGACGCGCGCCGAGCCGCAGACGGCCCTGCCGGGCGCCGAGGCGGAGGCGCGCGAGATCGCGGCGCGCCTGCCCGGCTCGCTGATGTTCCTGCAACGCGACGCGACGGAGTCGCGTCTCAAGGCGATCGCCCAGGCGCCGCGCGTGCTGCACATCGCGAGCCACGGCGAGTTCAACGGCAGCGACCCGCTCGGTTCGCGCCTGCTCCTCGCGGCCGACGGGCGCGACGACGGCGACCTGACCGCCAGCGAGATCTACGACCTCGCCCTGGACGGGTCGCTCGTCGTCCTGTCCGCATGCGAGACCGGGCTCGGCGCCCTGCTGCGCGGCGATGAGGTGATCGGGCTGACGCGCGGCTTCGTCTACGCCGGCGCGCGCTCGGTCGTCGCGTCGCTCTGGCAGGTCTCGGACGAAGCGACCAAGGCCTTGATGGTCGACCTGCACGGCCGGCGGGTCGGCCAGCAGGTCGCGGCAGCGCTGCGCGACGCGATGCTGCGCACGATGCGCGACTTCCCGCACCCCGCTCACTGGGCCGCTTTCCAGGTCTACGGCGCGCCCTGACCGGCCTTGGCGGGCGCCTTCGCCGCAGCGGCCGCGAGCGCCGCCCGGGCGTTCTTCAGCGCGCCCTCGATCTGCACGATGCGCGCCGGCTTCTCGATGCAGGTGCCGATCTTGACGCCGTAGTTCTTGGCCAGCTCCCGCACCGTCTTGACGAGGTCGCCGTCGCGCCCGTGCAGCACGATCGTCACGCCGGCGAACTTCGCCGCGGCGAGCGTATCGACCAGCTCCAGCGCCTCGTCCTCGGAGACGGCGAAATCCAGGATCACGATGTCCGGGCGGACGCCGTCGACGCCAGCCAAATGGGTCGCGAGCCGCGCATGCTCGATCTCCACCATCGGCTCGAAGCCCTCTGTCTCGCCGACCAGCGCCGCCACCTCGGCAAAGGTACGGTCGCTGTCGAGGACCAGAAGGCGCTGGCGAACGGGCTCCGCAAGGCTCATGGCGCGTCAGGTCTCTCCGGGGTCACGGACGGCGCGGCGGCGCCCGGCTGCCGCCGACCATAGCGCGCCGGCGCGCGATCCGCGAGCGCGCGCAACCTCTCCGCCCTGGACGCCGCGGCATCTTGCCCGCACTCTGCGGTCCTGCGCCTGCCGTCCCCCGACTCGTGCCCCTCCATCGCCCGCCGGTGCCGCGTTGCTCATCGCCAACATCGCCATCGTCGCGACCGTGCTCGCCTGGGGCATCCAGATCCCCTTCATGGCCGAGCTGCTCCACCGCTACGAGCCGTGGTTCCTCAGCGTCTGGCGCTATGCGCCGGCGGCGCCGCTGCTGCTCCTCGTGCTCTGGCTGCGCGAGGGCGCCGCCGTCCTGCCCCGCGCCGGCGAGTGGGGGCGCCTCTGGCTGCTCGGCGTCGTCGGCATCGCCGGATTCGCCGTCACCTACACGCTCGGCATCCGCTACGCCGACCCGGTCCTCGTCGCCATCATCTCGTCCTCGGCGCCGATCACCTCCGCCGCCATCGCCTGGGCGCTGCGCGGCGACCGGCCGAACCGCCATCTCGCCGTCGCTTCGGTCCTTGCCATCCTCGGCTGCCTGCTCGCGAGCCTTGACGTCGCCAGCCTCTTGCGCGGCGACGGCGCCCGCATCGGGTTCCGCGGCGGCGAGCTGCTGATCGTGCTCGCCCAGGCGATCTGGTCCTGGTACTCGATCAAGGCGCAGGAGTGGTTCAAGGGCTCGTCGCAGCTGCGCCTCACCTCCCTCACGGTGGCGACGGCGACCGGCGCGCTGGTCGCGATCTACGCGGCATGCCTTGGATCCGGCGCCGTGCCGCCCCCGGCGCCCCCCGGCGCCGGCGACGCCTGGATGCTCGCCTTCCTCGTCGTGGGCCCGGTGATGATCGGCGCCGTCGGCTGGAACACCGCGGTCCGCCACCTCGGCATCGTGCTCTGCTCGATCGCGCTCAACTTGATGCCCGTGGTGGCGGTGCTCGCCGGCATCCCGTTCGGCTACAAGCCGACCTTCGAGCAGCTCGGCGGCGGCCTGATCGTGCTCGCCGGCATCGTCTACGCGCAGCTGATGCAGGCGAGGGCACGGCGCGCCGCATAGCGCGCGCGCCGCTTGCCTCTGCTACGATCCCGCATCGAGGCAGACTGGGAGCCCGCCATGCCGCGCCATATCGCCTGCATCACCTTCGACTTCGACGCCTTCTCCGGCTTCATCTCGCGCGGCCTGACGACGCCGACGGCGATCAGCCGCGGCGAGTTCGGCGCCGTCGCCGTGCCGCGCATCGTCGCGCTGCTGAAGCGCTATGGCGTCAAGTCCACCTTCTTCACGCCAGGGATGGTGATCGCGCAGTACCCCAAGCAGGTCGACCTGATCGTCGGCGCCGGCCACGAGCTCGGCCACCACGGCTGGACGCACATGCCGCCGGCCTCGCTCACGCGCGAGAAGGAGGAAGAGGGCCTGGTGCGCGGCAACGAGGCGATCAGGAAGCACTGGGGCAAGAACGCCCGCGGCTACCGCTCGCCCGCCTGGGACCTCTCGGCGCACACCATCGAGCTGCTCCTGAAGCACGGCTTCTTCTACGAGAGCAGCATGATGGCCGACGATTACACGCCCTACCGCGCGCGGCAGGGCGACGTCATCCGCGAGGAGGAGCCGGCGATCTTCGGCAAGCCGACGAAGCTGATCGAGATGCCGATCAGCTGGTCGATGGACGACCACCCGCACTTCGAGTACTTCCGCACCGCGCAGGTCGTGCTGCCGGGCCTCAGGAACGCCAACGCGGTCCTGGAGAACTTCGTCGACGACTTCCTCTACATGAAGCGCATCTGCGACTGGGGCGTCGCGACCTACACCTTCCACCCCTACGTGATCGGCCGCGGCCACCGCATGATGATGCTGGAGCGCTTCCTGGCCAAGCTGGTCGAGGAGGGCGCCGTGTTCCTCGGCATGGACGA
>JAEULF010000463.1 GCA_016793965.1 Alphaproteobacteria bacterium
TCGGACGCGCGCCGGGCTGACGCCGCAAGATGAAGCGGCCGGCGCGGCGCGTTCATCCTCAGGAGCGCCCTATTCGGATGCCGAGCGAGCGACAGGGCAGCGTCCCTTGAGTGCCATGGGCGAGCCGTTGGACCGACCTGCGCGCCCCCCGCCGATCCCCTCCTCCCCCCCCTCCGCCTGAAGCACCTGACGATGAAGAACCGCGTCATGTCGACGGCGCACGAGCCCGCCTATGCCGAGGACGGGCTGCCGAAGGAGCGCTAGCGCCTCTATCGCCTGGAGAAGGCGAAGGGCGGCTTGGCGCTGACCATGACTGCCGGCTCGGCGATCGTCGCGCCCGACTCCCCGCCCGCCTTCGGCAACCTGCATGCCTACAAGGACGAGATCGTGCCGTGGCTGAAGCGGCCCGCGGCAAGCGCCGGCGCGAGCTCGCCGGCATCATCGACTGGCGCCTCGAGCGCTGCGCAGCGCTCGGCGCCGCCGCGACCCGTACAGCGTCAGGAACATCTCGGCAGCGCTCGCGGCCTGGGCCGCGATCTCCCGGTCCGTCGGCGTCTCGGCCATGCCGAGGAGCAGCGCCTGCTGCGTGTTCCTGATGACCAGGCCGATCAGCACGGCGCAGGCCTCCGGCACGTCGGGAACGTCGAGCCGGCCCGCCTCTGCTTCCCGCGCCATGAACGTCGCCAGGGCGGGAACGACGCGGCCGCGGCCGTTCTCCCACAGGATCCGCGCGAGGTCGGGGCTTGCCCCGGCCTCGGCGATCGCCGCGCGATGCACGGCGACGACGTGCGGCCGCGTGATCAGGGTCAGCAGGTTGGCAGCGAACTGCGTCAGCGCGGCGCGGACCGGCCGCCCCGGCGCAGCGAGCGCGGCGCCGATCTCGTCGAAGAGGTCCGAGGTGCCGCTGCGGATCATCTCCGCGAACATGCCGTCCTTGCTGCCGAACCAGGCGTACAGCGTCTCCTTCGACGCATTGGCGCGCCGGGCGATCTCGATCATCGAGGTGCCGCGATAGCCCTTCTCGATCAGCACCGCGTAGGCCGCATTGAGGATGGCCCAGCGGCGCTCCGGCATCCCCTGCGGCGGGGCGCCGACGCTGCAGCGCGCGTCGCTGGGCGCGACCGGCGGCGGGCTCTTGCCTCGCGCCGCCGTCCTCTTCGCCCGGGCAGGCGAGCCGCGGCCATGCATCCGATCTCTCCCATCCGGCGTACTGGCAGGTACGGCTGAAGACTTCTCGATCGCCGTCTCCGGGTCAACGGGCTTTCCGCACGCCGCCCGCTTGACGGCGTACCAGTCGGTACGGTAGACCGTCCGTACCAGCCGGTACGCCAGCCGGACCAACGAGGAGAGCCGAGGGCAGCATGCCAGGACACGCGCAGGGACCGGACGGCGACCTGATCAGGCTGCAGGGCGTCAGCAAGACCTACCGCTTGGGCGCCGTCGCCGTAACCGGCCTGGTCGACGTGGACCTGGCGCTGCGCCGCGAGCGCTTCAGCGTCGTTGCCGGCCCGTCGGGCAGCGGCAAGACGACGCTGCTCAACCTCGTCGGCTGCATCGACCGGCCGGACAAGGGCCGCATCGAGGTGCGCGGCACAGACATCGCCGGCCTCGACGACGACCGGCTGTCCGACTTCAGGGCGCGCACCATCGGGTACATCTTCCAGGGCTTCAACCTGGTCCCCGTGCTCTCGGCCTTCGAGAACGTCGAGCAGTCGCTGCGCATCGCCGGGATCGCGGGCAAGGAGCGGCGCGAGCGGACCCGCGCTATGCTTGCCTCCGTCGGCCTCGCCGACAAGGCGGCCCACAAGCCGGACGAGCTCTCCGGCGGCCAGCGCCAGCGCGTCGCGATCGCCCGCGCGCTGGTGAAGGAGCCGGCCCTCGTCCTGGCCGACGAGCCGACCGCCAACCTCGACAGCGCCACCGGCAAGCAGATCCTCGACCTGATGCACGACATGCAGTCGCGGCTGAAGACGAGCTTCGTCTTCAGCTCGCACGACCCGCAGCTCGTCGAGCGCGCGGACGACCTGGTCACCATACGCGACGGGCGCGTCGTCGAAGTCCGGAGGGCGGCGTGATGGCGCAGATCCTCGACCTCGCGACCCGCAACGTCTGGCGCAACCGCAGGCGCTCGCTGACCACCATGGTGGCCGTCGCCGTCGGCGCTCTGTCCATCGTGCTGTTCGGCGGCTTCGTCGCCAACATCTTCGTCGGCATCGAGACCACCATGGTCAAGACGGCCGGCCACATCCACGTCTACCGCAACGGCTACTTCCTGTTCGGCAGCGGCGATCCCTCGGGCTACGGCATCGCGCGCTATCGCGACGTCATGCGGCTGATCGAGCAGGATGCCGAGATGAAGCCGATGCTCGAGGTCGTCACGCCGCGCCTGCAGCTCTCCGGCATTGCCGGGAATTTCGCCGAGAACGTGTCGAAGACGTTCCTCGGCGTCGGCCTTGTCCCCTCCGACCGCGAGCGGATGATCGCCTGGGACGCCTACAAAGCGCTCGTTCCCGTGCCGTCCTACGGCCTCGACGACGCGCGGCCCGAGGAGGCGGTCGTCGGCGTCGGCATGGCGCGCATGCTGCATCTCTGCCGGGCGCTCGGCGGCAAGAACTGCCCGACGCCGCCCGCCAAGGCCGTCGCGGCGCAGACCCAGGAAGGCGCCGCGCTGGCCGCGTTGGCCACGGCAGAGGGCACGGCAGAGGGCACGGCGGACGGAAAGGGAGCCGAGCAAGCCCCGGCCGGCGCGACCGCGCGCATCGACCTGCTGGCAGCGACGGCAAGCGGCGCGCCCAACGCCGTCCCGGTGACCGTGATCGCCGCCAAGTCGATGGGCGCTAAGCCGCTCGACGAGTCCTTCGTCGTCATGCCGATCGCCCAGGCACAGCGCCTCGTCTACGGCCGCGGCGAACCGCGCGCCACGGCGATCGTGCTGCAGCTCAAGAGCACGTCCATGCTGCCGGCAGCGCGGGCGCGGCTGGAGGCGCTGTTCAAGAGCGAGGGCCTCGACCTAGAGGTGCTCGACTTCGCCCAGCTCGATCCCTGGTACAACCAGGTGCGCGGCATGTTCACGGCGATCTTCGGCTTCATCGCCGCGCTGATGGCCGTGATCGTGCTGTTCACCGTGGTCAACACCATGAGCATGGCGGTAGTCGAGCGCACGCGGGAGATCGGGACGCTGCGCGCGCTCGGCATGCGGCGCGGCGCCATCCGCCGGCTGTTCCTGGCGGAGGGCGCGGTGCTCGGCCTGATCGGCGCCAGCCTCGGCGTCGGGCTCGCCCTGCTCCTCGCCTGGCTCGTCAACGGCTCGGGCATGACCTGGACCCCGCCCAACAACGTCGAGCCCGTGCCGCTCCTCGTGCGCGCGGCCGGGTCGCCTTCCCTGCTGGCGCTTGCCTGGGCCGGCCTCGCGGCCGTCGCCGTCCTGTCCTCCCTGTTCCCCGCCAACCGCGCGGCGCGCCTGGAGATCGTCGAGGCGCTCCGCCATGCATGAGAGCGAAGCCATGCGTCCGGTCCCGTCCCCCTTCGCGATCCTCGCCCTGGCCTTCCTTGCCGCCTTCCCCGCCGCCGCGGCGGCGCAGGCGAGGTCGGCCCAGGAGATCCTGGCTGCCTCCGACGCCATCCGGAATCCCGGCCAGCCCTTCGGTCTGACCGTCATGCTGGCGGAGTTCCGCTCCGGCGCCCCCGGCCAGACGATGGCGCTGAAGGTCTATTCCAAGGAGGAGACCGGCTCCGGCCAGTACCGCTCGCTGCTGCAATTCGTCGAGCCGCAGCGCGACCAGGGAAAGCTGATGATGAAGACCGGGAACGTGCTGTGGTTCCACGATCCCGGCGCGGGCTCGACCATCCGCATCTCGCCGCAGCAGCGCCTGCTCGGCCAGGCCTCGAACGGCGACGTGGTGACGGTCAACCTGGCCAAGGACTACTCCGCGATCCTGGCCGGCGAGGAGGCTGTGACCGACGCCGACCGCCAGAAGCGCGACTGCTGGAAGCTCGAGCTCAAGGCGACGAGCGACAGCGTCACCTACTGGCGGGTCGAGTACTGGGTGGACAAGGCGACCGACCGACCGGTCAAGGGCCGCTTCTACTCGGAGACCGACCGGCTCCTGAAGACCGCCTTCTATCGCGGCTACGAGTTGCAGCTCGGCCGCGACCGGCCGACCGAGACCATCATCATCGACGGCATCGACACCGCTCTCGTCACGCGGATGAAGTTCAGCGCCTATGCCTATCGCGACGTCCCGGAATCGTGGTTCCAGAAGGATTCCCTCGGCCGCTTCCGCCCGGAGTGAGGAGACTTGTCCCGTCTCGCGACCGCCGCTCTCGTCGTCGCGCTTGCCGGCTCGGCCGCGGCGCAGCAGGCGCCGCCGCCGAAGGGCGCTGCCGGGGACGCGGACGTCGACCTGATCCCGGACGCGGCGCTGCAGTCGGCGGCGCCCGGCGCGCCGGCCGCGCCCGCGCGGACCTCCGTCCCGCCGCTGCGCGGCAGCGTCGAGGCGGCGGCGCAGGCGCTCGGCTGGCGCAGCGACCCCGTGCTGCGCGCGCCCGGCCAGGACGACCCGCGCACGCGCCTGCGCACCAGCCTCGACCTGCGCGCCGAGGGAACGCTCGCCCCCGGCCTGCGCGGCGTCCTGGCGCACCGCTTCGATCTCGTCCTCAGCGAAGGCCAGGCGGTGGACGACGAGCACCTGCAGGGCAGCCTGCGCGAGGCCTATCTCTCCTACCGCCTGGCGCCCGACCTGCATCTCGACCTCGGCCGGGTCAACCAGAAGGACGGCGCGGCGCTGGGCTTCAACCCGGCCGACGCGTTCAAGGCGAACGCGGTCAAGGTCCGGGTCTCCGAGGACCCGAGCGTGCTGCGCGACGCGCGCCTGGGCACCGTGATGCTGCGCGGTCAGGCGCTGTGGGACGGCGGCGCCATCGCGGCTCTCTACGCGCCGCGGCTCGACGACGGGCGCGGCCCGCCGGAGAGCCTGTCGCTGTCCCCAGGGCTCGACCGCACCAACCGGCAGCACCGCGGGCAGCTCAAGGCGAGCCAGCGCCTCGCCCAGGATTTGCAGCCGGAGGTCATCGTCACCTTCGCCGAGCAGGAATCGCCGCGCTTCGGCCTGTCGCTGACGCGCGCCTTCGGCGACGCTGTCGTCGGCTATGCCGAGTGGAGCGGCGGCCGGCGCCGCGGCCTTGTCGCGCAGGCGCTGCGCGAGGGCGAGCGGCGCCGCGACCTGCCCCCCGGCACGCGCCCCCTCGTGCCGTCCGACACCGGCGAGGCCGTCCGCAGCCAGGCCGCGATCGGGCTGTCGCTGACCACCGGCTTCAAGCTGACGATGAACGCCGAGTACCACTTCAACGAGGGCGGGCTGACGCGCAGCGACTGGCGGCGCTGGGTCGAGGCGGCGCGCGCCTCGCCGCTCGCCAACGGGCAGTTCTGGCTGCTCAGGCGCTTCGCCGGCGAGGGGCTGGAGCCGGTGGTGCGCGACTCCCTCTTCCTGCGCGCGAGCTGGCAGGAGGCCTTCCTGCGCGATCTCGACCTGGCGGCGCTGGCACGGATCAACGTCTATGACGGCAGCGCCTTCGCCCAGGTCGAGGCCGCCTACTACCTGACCGGCGCCACGACGCTGACGCTCACCGGCAACGCGAATTTCGGCCACCGCACCAGCGAGCTCGGCACGCTGCGGCAGCACGGCAGCGTGCAGGTGAAGCTGACGCAGCACTTCTGACGCTCCGGTCGCCAAGGGCGCATTCTCCCTTCCCATCTCATCCCCGCGAAGGCGGGGACCCACCCATCAGCCGGTACTGGCCGCGGAGGCGGAACACGGCTCGATCCGCTTCCGATCGACGCCGTCGGCGCTTCCTGCTCGGTGGGTCCCCGCCTTCGCGGGGATGACGGGAGGGAGATGGCGGCCCCTCACCCCGGCCGCACGACCTCGCGCTCGCGGTAGCCTTGCAGCCAGAGCAGCCCGGTCAGGTCGGCGTGGTCGAGGCGGTAGCGCGCCTGCGCGGCGACGGCGGGCTTGCCGCGCCAGGCGACGCCGATCCCGCCGCCAGCGCTCGCCGCCGTCAGCATCGGCAGGTCGTTGGCGCCGTCGCCGACCGTCAGCGTCGCGTCGAGGCCGAGGCCGAGATCGGCCGCGCGCCGGCGCAGCGTCGCCAGCTTGGCGTCCTTGTCCAGGATCGGCTCGACGAGGCGGCCGGTCAGCTTGCCGCCCGCCATCTCCAGGCGGTTGGCGTGGTCCTCGTCGAAGCCGAGCGCGGCGCGCACGCGCGCGGTGAAGGGCGCGAAGCCGCCGGAGATGAGGACGCAACGGCAGCCATGCGCCCGCATGGTCGCGACGGCGGTCGCGGCGCCCGGCGAGTAGTCCATGGCGGCCAGCGTCGCCGCGATCGCCTGCTCCGGCAGGCCGGCGAGCATGGCGACGCGCTCCCTGAGCGCCGTCGGGAAATCGAGCTCGCCGTTCATCGAGCGCCGGGTGATCGCCGCGATGACGTCCTTCAGCCCGGCATGCGCCGCCATCTCGTCCAGCGTCTCGCCGGTCACCATGGTCGAGTCCATGTCGGCCAGCATCAGCCGCTTGCGCCGCCCGGCTGCCGGCTGCACCGCCAGGTCGACCGGCAT
>JAEULF010000468.1 GCA_016793965.1 Alphaproteobacteria bacterium
TCGATGCCGAGCAGCTTGGGGCCGGCATGCGGCTCGCCGTTGCCGTCGGCGCCCTCGGCATCGGCATCGACGATGCCGAGCGGCCGCGTGTAGCGGCAGTTCGGGTAGTTCGAGCAGCCGATGAAGGCGCCGAACTTGCCGAGCTTGAGCGACAGCCGGCCCGGCGCCTCGCCGGCGCCGCAGCTCGGGCAGACGCGGGGATCCTTGCCGTTGGCGCTCGGCGGGAAGAAATGGGCGCCCAGCGTCTTGTCGAGCGTCGTCAGCACGTCGGAGACGCGCAGCTCCTTGGTGCCGGCGATGGCGGCGGAGAAGTCGCGCCAGAACTCGCGCAGCAGCGCCTTCCAATCGACGCGGCCGCCGGAGACGTCGTCGAGCTTCTCCTCGAGCTGCGCCGTGAAGTCGTACTCGACATAGCGCTCGAAGTAGCTGGCGAGGAACGCCGTCACCAGCCGGCCGCGGTCCTCCGGGATGAAGCGGCGCTTGTCCAGGCGCACGTAGTCGCGGTCCTGCAGCACCTGCAGGATGCTGGCGTAGGTGGACGGGCGGCCGATGCCGAGCTCCTCCAGCTTCTTCACCAGGCTCGCCTCGCTGAAGCGCGGCGGCGGCTGGGTGAAATGCGGCTCCGGGCTGACCGGGCCGGGCAGCTCGCGCGCCTTGGCGCCCTCGGCGTCGAGCGCCAGCGCCTCGCCCTTGGCGAGCGGCGGCAGGCGGCGCGAGAACTCGTCGTCGCCGTCCGCCGTGTCGTCGCGGTCCTCCTGGTAGAGCTTCAGGAAGCCGTCGAACACGGTGACCGAGCCGGTGGCGCGCAGCCGCGCGTACTTCCCGCCGGTGTCGATGTCGACGGCCACCTGGTCGAGGACGGCGCTCTCCATCTGGCTCGCCACCGTGCGCTTCCAGATCAGCTCGTAGAGCGCCAGCTCCTCGCGCGAGACGTGGCGGGCCACGTCGGCGGGCTTGCGGAACAGGTCGGTCGGGCGGATCGCCTCGTGCGCTTCCTGCGCGTTCTTCGCCTTGGTCGCATAGGCGCGCGGCGCGCCCGGCACGTACTTCTCGCCGTACTGCTGGCCGATCAGCTTGCGCACCGCGCCGATCGCCTCCTGGCTCACCTGCACGCCGTCCGTGCGCATATAGGTGATGAGGCCGACGGTCTCGCCGTCCAGGTCGACGCCCTCGTAGAGGCGCTGCGCCGTGCGCATGGTCTGCGTCGCGCCGAAGCTGAGCTTGCGCGAGGCTTCCTGCTGCAGGGTCGATGTCGTGAAGGGCGGGGCCGGATGGCGGCGCACCTGCTTGGTCTCGACCTCGGCGACGGCGTAGCGCTCCGTCGCCAGCCGCGCCGCGGCGGCGCGCGCCTGCGCCTCGGCGTTCAGGTCGAACTTGTCGAGCTTCTTGCCCTCCAGGTGCGTCAGCCGGGCCGTGATGCCCTTGCCGTCGGCCTTGCGCAGCGCGACGTCGATCGTCCAGTACTCGCGCGGCTTGAACGCTTCGATCTCCGCCTCGCGCTCGCACACCAGCCGCAGCGCGACCGACTGCACGCGGCCGGCCTACTTCGCGCCGGGCAGCTTGCGCCAGAGCACGGGGGAGAGCGTGAAGCCGACCAGGTAGTCGAGCGCGCGGCGCGCCAGGTAGGCCTCGACAAGCTCGCGGTTGATGTCGCGCGGCGCCTTGAACGCCGCCTGCACCGCCGACTTGGTGATCTCGTTGAAGACGACGCGCTTGACCTCGATCCCCTTCAGCGCCTTCCGGTCCTCCAGGATCTCCTTGATGTGCCAGGAGATCGCCTCGCCCTCGCGGTCCGGGTCTGTCGCCAGGAACAGCCGGTCGGCGCCCTTCAGCGCGGCGGCGATGTCCTTGACCCGCTTGCCGGCCCGGTCGTCGACCTCCCAGAGCATCGCGAAGTCGTTCTCGGGGTCGACCGAGCCGTCCTTCGGCGGCAGGTCGCGCACATGCCCGAAGCTCGCGAGGACGGTGACGTCCTTGCCGAGGTACTTGTTGATGGTCTTGGCTTTTGCGGGCGACTCGACGACGACGACGTCCATGTCCCACTCTGAATATGGTGTGCCTGAGCGGCCCTGCCGGCTGTCAATCCAGCGGCGGTGCTGCCTCCTCGGCAAGGCCGACCGGCATGAGCGACACGCGCCCGCCTGGATGGCGCTGCACACGGCCGGCGAGCTCGAGCTCCAGGAGGATCGCCCCCGCGAGGGAGGGCGAGACATGGCAGCCACGGACGATTTCGTCAACCGGCGTGGGCGTCGGGCCGAGCGCGGAGAGGATTTTCTCGCGCTCGGCGCTGGCGCCGTCGAGGCCCGGCGCGTCATCCGTGCCGGCGGGGCCGGGCGAAGGCGCGAGAGCCGCGCTGCGCAGCTCTGCGATCTCGCCGCGATCGGCAGGGCCCGCGGCGGCGATCACGTCGGCCGCGCTCTCGACCAGGGCTGCGCCGTGCCTGATCAGGTCGTTGGTGCCTTGGGCGCGCGGGTCAAGCGGCGAGCCCGGCACGGCCATGACCTCGCGGCCCTGGTCGGCCGCCCAGCGCGCCGTGATCATCGAGCCGGACTTGTGCGCGGCCTCGACCACGAGGACGCCGCGCGACAGGCCGGAGATGATCCGGTTGCGCCGGTGAAAGCTGCGCGCCACGGGCCGGGCTCCGGGCGGAGCCTCGCAAACGACGGCGCCTCGGCCGGCGATGGCCGCCAGAAGGTCCTCGTTCTCCGGCGGGTAGACGACGTCCATCCCCCCGGGCATGACGGCGACGGTGCCTGTTTCGAGCGCGCCGCCATGCGCCGCCGTGTCGATGCCGCGGGCGAGGCCGGATACGACGATGAAGCCGGCCGCGCCGAGGTCGCGAGCGATCCCCTCGGCGATGCGCTTGCCGTTGATCGAGCAGTTGCGCGCGCCGACGATGGCGATGCAGGGCCTGCGCAGCAGCGCTGCGTCGCCGCGCACGGCGACGACGGGCGGCGCATCCTCGATGCGGCCGAGCAGCGGCGGATAGTCGGCCTCGCCCTGGAAGACCAGGCGCCCGCCGAGCCGCTCGACCGTCGCCATCTCGCGCTCGGCCTCGCCTGCGCTGATCACGCGCAGCGGCGCGGCCCGGCCGCCGCGCGCGGCGAGGCGCGGCAGCGCCTCGATCGCCGCGGCGGCGCTGCCGAAGCGTTCGACGAGATGGCGGAAGGTCGCCGGCCCGACGTTCTCGCTGCGGATCAGCCGCAGCCGGTCGAGGCGCTCCTTCCCATGAAGAGAAGCTTGGCTGCGCGGCATTCGCGATGATGTGGGGGCCCAGCGGGCGCGGTCAACGGTTGGCAGCACGCGGCGGGCAGTTCCTGGGCAGGCGATCGCCCGCCTCGTCGCTCGCGGCACGCTGATTCGCAAGATCGGTCGGGAAACGCGCCGGCGCGCGCGGCTATGGTCGCGCCATGGACTCCGCCCCCGAAGACAGCCGCCCGGACGACGGCAAGCGCGACGAGACCTTGCGCCGCCATCTCCTGCAGATCGCGCGCGCCGTCTCGGCCGTCATGGTCGAGCTGGACGGCGAGCATGCGGTCGCGGCGCTGGCGGCGCGGGCGCACATGTCGCCGTTCCACTTCCTGCGCGTCTTCAAGTCCGTGATGCGGCTGACGCCCGACGCCTTCGTGCGCCGGCTGCGCCTGCAGCGCGCGGCCTGGCAGCTCGTCACCAGGGAGGACCAGGTCATCGACGTGGCGCTCGCCGCCGGCTTCGACAGCCCGGACGGGTTCGCGCGCGCCTTCCGCCGGCTCTACGGCGTCACGCCGTCCCAGTTCCGCCAGGTGCGCGGCGATCCCTGGTCGATCTGCGGTCCCGGCGCCTACTGGCGGCCGCCGCCGCAGGAGCTGTTCGCCAACCATCGGAGTCCCGTCATGGAGATCGACATCCGCTCGCTTCCCGCCATCCTCTACGCCGCCGTCCGCGCGGTCGGGCCGTACAACGCGGTCGGGCCCGCCTTCAAGCGGATCATCGGCTGGGCGGCCCAGTCGGGCCTGATGACGCCGCAGGCGAAGGTCATCGGGCTGTCCTATGACAACCCGAAGACCGTGCCGGCGCACCTGCTGCGCTACGATGCCGGCGTGACGCTCGCGCGCCGCGTGCCGACGCCGCCCGACATCTCGATCCGGGCCCTGCCCGCCTGCCGTTGGGCGATGGCGCAGCATCGCGGCACCTACGCCACCTTGCCGGCGACGTTCCAGGCGCTGTTCGCCGCCGTCGAGGCGCGGCCGGACCTCGCCATCGCCATGCTGCCGCCGCTCGAGATCTACCTGAACGACCCGGCCGACACGCCGCCCGAGGCGCTGCTCACCGACATCGGG
>JAEULF010000432.1 GCA_016793965.1 Alphaproteobacteria bacterium
GGGCAGGACCGTCGGGGACGTGTTCGCGGCGCACCAGCGCACGCTGGCAAGAGCCGGCTACGGCCCGCACAGCCTTGCCGTCTGCGGCTACACCATGGGCGCCTGCTACCCGCCGACCTGGATGGACTTTCCCATGATCCAAGAGGGCGACCCGCAAGTGCTCGAGCCGGCCATGGTGTTCTTCACGCACATGATCCTGCTGAACAGCGACACCGGCCTCGCCATGTCGCTCGGCGAGACGGCGATCGTGCATGACGGCCCGTGCGAGCCGATCAGCCATGCGCCGCGCGAGCTGATCGTCAACTGACGGACGCTCAGTCCACCACCTTGCGCACGGCGGCGAGGAAGCCATCGACCTCGCGGCCGAGCACGCCGGCGCGGTCGTTGAGCACGTCCGCGGCCGCAAGCGTCCGCGACGCCGATGCATGCGTCTGCGACACGGCGGCGGTGACGCCCGCGATGTGCTGCGCCACCTGGCTCGTGCCGGCTGCTGCCTCGTGGACGTTGCGCGCGATCTCGCCGGTCGCCGTGCTCTGCTGCTCGACGGCCGCGAGGATGCCGACGGAGACGGCGTCGATGTCGCCGATGGTCGAGTCGATCCGCAGGATGTCCTTCGCCGCCTGCTCGGTCGAGCTCCGGATCGTCGTGACCTGCGCGACGATGTCCTCGGTCGCCCGCGCCGTCTGGTTCGCCAGGGACTTCACCTCGCTTGCGACGACCGCGAATCCCTTTCCCGCCTCGCCGGCGCGCGCCGCTTCGATCGTGGCGTTGAGCGCCAGCAGGTTGGTCTGGTTCGCGATGGCGTTGATGAGCTTCACCACCTCGCCGATGCGCTCGGCGGCGGCGGTCAGGCCCTCCACGGTCTCGCGCGCCCGCTTGGCGTCGTCCACGGCGCGCTTGATGACGGCGGACGAGTCGGTCACGTGCCGCGCGATCTCCTTGATCGATGAGGAGAGCTCCTCGGTCGCGGCTGCGACCGTCGCCACGTTGCTCGACGCCTGCTCAGAGGCAGCAGCGACGGCCATCGCGCGCTTGCTGGCGTCGTTTGCGACCGATTCCATGGCATGCGCGGTCTCACCCAGGCCGCTCGCCGAGGTGGCGACGTCGGCCACGACGCGGCGCATCTCGGCCTCGAAGCTGTCGGCTATGCCCGCGATGTTCCTGATCTTCCGGTCGATCGCCTCGGTCGCCGCATTGATGCGGCCGGCCTGCTGGCGGAACTGCCCCTCCAGGCCGCGCTCGACGATCCGGCGGAAGTACTTGTTGCGCGCGACGTACTCCATCGAGGCGCCGGCCTCGCGGGTGAATGCATCGGTCACGTCGACGAGGCGGTTGACCGAGAGCAGCATGGCCCGCAGCCTGCCGGCGGTCGGCAACCGCACCAGGCGCGCCTCGAAGTCGCCGTCCGCGACCCGCGCGCAGACGCGGCGAGCGGCGTCCACCCACGACTGCGTCGACGCAACGCCGGCCCAGGCGGCCGCAATGGCCGCGAGCGCGAGGACGGACAGAGCCGCGACGGCGGCGCCGGAGGCGATGCCGTGCAGCAGCGCCGCGGCTGCGACCGCGGCACCGGCGATCGCAAGCGCCCAGCGCGGATCAAAGCGAGAGAACGAAGGCATCGTAGGGCATCCCGGTGTCGCGGAGCTTCCGCTCGAGCGCGGCGTACGCCGCCTGCATGCTGTCCTTGCGGTTGCCGTCGGCGCGCTCGATCGACAGGAGCTCGCGGTACAGGCTCTCAGCCTTGGCGACGGCGTCGGCGCGCGGCTTGCGCCGGTTCGAGTGGTAGCCCTCGATCGCGCCGCCGCTCCCGAAGCTTGGCGTTACGTGGGCGAAGACCCAGTAGTGGTCGCCGTTGCGCGCCATGTTGAGGACGTACGCGAAGATCTCTTGCCCGGACCCGATGGTGTCCCACAGCAGCTTGAAGACGCAGCGCGGCATGTCCGGGTGGCGGATGATCGAGTGCGGCTGGCCGAGCAGCTCCGATTCCGCGTAGCCGGAGACGCGCTGGAAGATGTCGTTGCAATATGTGAGCCGCCCGGTCGGGTCGGTCTTGCTGACGATCAGCTCGTTCTCGCCGAAGGGGGATTCCAGCCCGCTTGGACGACGTTCCTGCCGCGGCATGCTTGCACCGTCTGCAACGTCCAGTTGGCACGCAATGTTGAGCGTCTCTATCGGAACGCGGGATGTGCTGTCTTGATCTACATCAAATCCGCTGATGAAGAGGAGGAACGGTCTTGGCACGCGCGTCGATCATCGCGAGCGAGGTGGATCTCGAAGCCGAGGGCAAGGCGGTCGGCTGCCTGCGCTTGCTCCACTCCTCTCACCGCTCCGCCTATGGCTGGATCCCGATTCCCGTCGCGTCGATTCGCCGGGGAGACGGCCCGACCGTGCTCGTGATGGCGGGCAATCACGGCGACGAGTACGAGGGCCAGATCCTCGTCGCCGGCCTGGTGCGCGAGGTCGAGGCCCGCATGGTCACCGGCCAGCTCATCCTGCTGCCCATGGCCAACTTCCCGGCCGCCGAAGCGGGGATGCGCACGTCGCCGCTCGACGGCGGCAACCTCAACCGCAGCTTCCCCGGCGATCCGGCCGGCTCTCCGACGCAGGCGATCGCGCATTTCGTCGAGACGGAGCTCGTGTCGCGCGCCGACGTCCTGATCGACCTGCATTCGGGCGGGAGCTCGCTGCTCTACCATGGCGCGAACGCCATGACGCTGGAGCCCTGCGACGAGGCGGAGCATGCCCGGATGCGCGCATTGATGGCGGCATTCGGCCTGCCGACGGCCTTCCTGATCGCCGGCCACCCGTCGGGTGCGACATCGACGGCGGCGGCGCGACGGCAGGGCGCGTTCGTGATCACGACCGAGCTCGGCGGAGCGGGCATGGTCGCTCCGGCGATCCTGCGCCAGGCCGATCAAGGGCTCCGCCACCTGCTCGGCCATCTCGGCGTCCTGTCCGGACCGCTCGTGCCGGACCGCGCACCGGCGACGCCGCGGTTGATGCGGGTCGACGCCGCGACGCACTACGTCTACGCGCGCGATGCCGGCCTGTTCGAGCCGCTGGCCGAGCTCGGCGACGTCGTCGCGGCGGGCCAGCCGGCCGCGCGGCTCCATTTCCCCGAGACCCCGATGCGCGCGCCCGAGACGGTCCGCTTCGAGGGAAGCGGCGTCGTCGTCTGCAAGCGAGTTCCCGCGCAGGCCAGGCGCGGCGACTGCCTGTTCCACCTGGCGGCGGATTGCGGCTGACGGCTGCGGGGCGCTCGGCGGATCGGCCGCGGCGCAAGCTCACTCGACTCGGGTCACGAGCTGCAGGACGGCGGCGACGAGCTGGGCGGGCGATACGGGCTTGTCGAGCACGCTCGAGATGCCGCAGGCCGCGATCTCGCCCGTGAGGCTCGCCGTGCGCCGCCCGGTGACGACGACGATCGGCAGGCTCGGCATCGTCTCGCGCAGGCGGCGCGCGAGGGCCAGGCCGGACATCTCGGGCATGGCGAGATCCAGGACGGCGGCGGCGATCTTGCCCAGATGCTCTCGCGCCATGTCGATGGCCGCCCCCGGGGACAGGGCTCCCATCGCCTCGAACCCGCCGTGCCGCAGCGCCATCGTGAGGCTCTCGAGGACCAACGGGTCGTCGTCGACGACCAGCACTCGCTGTCCCTCGGCGGCACGCGTCGCGGCGGGACGGGCATTGTCCGCGACTGCCGGCACCGGCCCTTCGAGGCGCGGCAGCACGAGGCGCACGGTCGTGCCCTTCCCTGGCGCGCTCGCGATCGCGAGACTGCCGCCGTGGCCGCGCATGACGTCGCGCACGATGCTCAGCCCGAGCCCGCTGTTCGAGTCGCCGGGCTTCGTCGAGAAGAACGGCTCGCTCGCCCGCGCGAGCGTCGCCTCGTTCATGCCCGAGCCCGTGTCCTCGACGATGATCGAGTGGGCAGGGCCTGGCGCCATGGGGTCCAGGAGGCGGGGGCCGCCCGCCGCGACGGACAGCGGAGCGAGGCTGATGGCGATTCGCCCGCCGCTCGCCGCCATGGCGTCGCTCGCGTTCACGATCAGGTTGACCAGGCACTGCACGAGCTGCGTCGCGTCTCCGAGGACGACGCACGGCGACGTCGAGAGGGAGACGAGCAAGCGCACGCCCGGGCGCAGCGAGTGCTCCACCAGCCCCGCTGCCTCGGTCACCGCATGGTTGAGATCGACGGGACCAAGCGGCTTCCTGTCCTGCCGCGCCTGGACGCGCAAGGTGCGCGCGATGTCGCGGCCGCGCTGCGCCGCCTGGATGATCTTGTCCAGGTCGGAGCGGCCGAAATGGCCGGCAGGCAGGCGGTCCTTCAGCACGCTTGCGAACATCAGGATGGGCGTCAGCACGTTGTTGATCTCGTGCGCGACGCCGCCGGCGACGACTCCGAGCAGGCTCAACCTCTCGCTCAGCTTGAGCCGCGCCTCCAGCTCCTCTCGCTGGGACTGCGCCGCGCGGCGCTCGGACACGTCGATCGCCAGCGTGACGGTGCAGCCGTTGGGCAGGCGATGATCGTGCACCAGCCACCACGAGCCGTCGGCGCGCTTGAGCTCGGCGTGGGCTTCGGGCTGCCGGCGCCGCCTCTGGCGATCATCGAGCCATGCTTGGGCCTCGCTCTGCGGGATCGCGTAGTGGCCGCGCTCGAGGCTCCAGCGCACGTGCTCCATGTACGGCTTGCCGAGGTCGATGGCGCCGCCCGTCGCGGCGTTCAGCGCGCGGAACCTGGCGTTCGTGAGGATCAGCCGGTCATCGGGATCCGATATCGAGAGCGCGGCGTCGAAGGTCTCGATCGAGTACCGCAGCAGGTCGCCGGCTTCGCGCGCGCGTTCTTCCAGCGCGACGACGTCCGTGACGTCCTGGCAGCTGCCCCGGTAGCCGGCGAAGCGGCCGTCCGCGTCGAATACCGGGATGCCGCTCTGGGAGAGCCAGCGCACGCCGTGCGCCGTCATCGCGCGGTACCGGAAGCCGCGGAACGGCTCTCGGCGCGCGAGGACTGCCAGGTGCGCATCCCAGCCGTCCTCCTGCCAGAACGGCACGCGGTCGCGCCAGCCGCGCGGGGTGCCGAGGAAGCTGCGCGCCGGCAAGCCGTACTGGACGTCGAACTCCGGCGAGATGAGCGTGTAGCGAAGGTTCGCGTCGGTCTCCCAGAACCAGTCGCCTGACGCGCGCGCGAAGTCGCGGAACCGCGCCTCGCTGTCCCGCAGGGCCCGCTCCGCCGAGACGAGGGCGGTGATGTCGGTGCGCGTGATCACCAGGTCGCCGATGGCAGAGCGGTAGTGCCGTGCCAGCTTGCGCCGGCCGCTCTTGAGCTGCTGCTCGACGCCGATCGGCGGGCCGCGCAGCTCGGCGATCCGCTCGGCGACCCACGCTTCCGGGCGGCCGACCGCGGCCTTGACCGCGCCGGAAAGCGCCATCCGGCGCAGCATGCTCTCCAGGCTCTCGCCGGGCACCGGCGGCACGCCGAGGCCGCTTGCAGCCTCGGCGAATGCGGCGTTGGCCAGGACGAGGCGCTCGTCGCGGTCGAACAGCGTCCAGCTGTCGGAGATGCTGTCGACCGCGTCGCGCAAGCGCGAGTCCTGGAGCGCCGACTGCAGGGTCCGGCGGTGCGCCAGCCATGCGAAGAGCATCATCGCCAGGCACGCCGCGAGCGCCACCGTGGCCGATCCGAGAGCCTGGCGGCGCCAGGCCGCGAGCGCTGCGTCCTCGGGGATCGAGACGCGGACAGCGAGAGGCTGCGAGCCGAGACGGCGCATGGTCGCGGGACCCGGCGCCTGTGGCGCATCGGCGGGAGGCGCGACGCTGCTGGCGGCTTTGCCGTCGATCCGGTCGGCGATCGCGGGCCGAGCGTCACCCCATGGGTCCTCGGCGCCCGCGGGATCCGACCAATGCAACGAGAGCGCCGCGTGCGCGGGGGCGATATCCCGCAGTCGGCGCTCGATCACTGCCAAGTCGAGCGCGACGGCAATCACGCAGCCGTCGCTGCCGTCAATCGACCTGGCCGGCAGCACGAGGTCGCCGGGCCTCTGCAGCCAGGCCGACCGAAGAGACTGCAGGCGATGCGCCGCTGCGGTCCGCTCCAGGCGGCGGATCGTCGCCTCCTCGCCAAGCGCCGCGGCCGTCGCGCCGTCGGCGTCCAGCACGGCAATGCCGCGAGCCAACGGCACGGACTCCATCGTCTGGCGAATCGCCTCCATCAGGGGCTCGGTTCCGCCGGCGCGCCGCGCGGCGATGCGCTCGAGCGGCGCCAGGTCGAGCGCGAGGCCCCGGAGGATGCCGTCTCCTGCGACGGCCAGCGCGTCAGCGGCGGCGGTCGCCTCGGTCCGGGCACGGGAGAGCGCTTGCTCTCGCTCTTGCATCAAGTGCGTGCCGGTGGCGGCGGCGCAGGCGAGCGACAGCGCCGCGGCGACGAGCGTGATCGCATGGCGCGCCGCGAACGCCCGCACGTGCGGCCGAGGCGCCTCTCCTGCGCTCATGCCGCCGGTCCATGGGTTCCGAGCGAGCCGGCGCGCTCTCGCGCCGGCGACCGGGGTTCTCGAGGCAGCAGCTCCGGCAATGCGCGCGCGGCCGTCACTGGATGGGTGCCGGGTCCTCGCCCGCGCTCCGGCCGGTCTTCGCCTGCAGCTTGGCGATCAATGCGCGCAGCTCCTCGAAATCGAACGGCTTGGCGAGGACGGCATCGGCGCCGAGCGCGCTTGCGATCGCCAGCGGCGACCAGCCGAAGCCCAGGCTGGCCCCCGTCGTCGCGACGATCGCCGGACGCGGTGCCTGATCCTTCACCGACAGGAGCAGCTGCAGGCCGTCCATCTCCGGCATGTAGATGTCGGTGAAGATGACGTCGAAGCGGGTCTTGCGCGCCTGCTTCAGCGCCTCCGCCCCGTTCGCGGCCACCGCGACCTCATGGCCGTCGCGCACCAGGGCGTAGCGGATCGCGTCCCGGATCGACGGATCGTCGTCGGCGACCAGGATGCTTGCCATGCCGTCACCCCCCTCGGCGCCCGCAGCGGGCGCGTCCCCTAGGCGAGATGCTTGCGGAAATGCGCGATGGTCCGCTCCCAGGCCAGCTTGGCCGACGCCTCGTGGAATCGCGGCGTCGAGTTGTTGTGAAAGCCATGCTGGGTGCCGGGATAGACATGCGCCTCGTGCCGTACGCCGCTTGCCTTCAAGGCAGCTTCGTAGGCCGGCCACATGGCGTTGATGCGCTCGTCGCTCTCGGCGAAGTGGATGAGCAGCGCCGCCTTGATCGCCGGCACCGCTGCCGTCTCGGCGGCGGCGCCGTAGAACGGCACGGCCGCTTGCAGGTCCGCTCCGAGCGTCGCTGCCAGGAAGTTCGTCGTCCCTCCGCCCCAGCAGAAGCCAGTCGCTCCGAGCTTGCCCGAGGACAGGGCGTGCGACTTGAGGTAGCGCGCGCTGTTGACCATGTCCGTGCGCAGCTTGCCCTGATCGAGGCCAGCCTGGAGCGTCCGGCCGTCGTCGTCGTTGCCCGGATAGCCGCCGACCGGCGCAAGCCCATCGGGTGCAAGAGCGAGGAAACCGTCGGTCGCCGCGCGGCGCGCGACGTCCTCGATGTAAGGATTGAGGCCGCGGTTCTCGTGGATCACCAGGACGGCCGGGAACGGGCCGGCGCCGGCCGGCTGGACCAGGTAGCCGCGCATCGTGCCGGACGAACCGCCGGGAGACGGGTAGGTCACGTAGCGGGCCTTGATGCGCGGGTCGGTGAAGGAGATCGTCTGGGCACGCGCATAGCGCGGCAGCAGCGCCTGGGCCATGGCCAGGCCGCCGACCGTCACGACCGCAGCGCGCTCCAGGAAGGCGCGGCGGTCGATCCGGCCATGGCAATACTCGTCATAGAGATCGAAGACGCGCTGGTCGATATCGGCTTGGGTCAGCGGCGCCGGCAAGGTGGGCGCAGCGGCAGCTGACTCCGCAGCTGACTCCAAGGTCAGAGATTCCACCATGGCTCGTCGTCCCCCCCGGCTGAACTCGTTCGAGCAGTCGCGAGTGAATGCTAGTTCAGTGACGATGCAGGCGCCAGCCGAAGCGTCGCAGGCGGCCGGAGGCGCGCCGATGCCGGCACGCTTCGGGCGGAGCCGGGGCACCGTCTGCCTCGCGGCTAGCGGCAAGTCATCACCAGGAAAATCGCGCGGATATGTAGGTCGGCGCCGCGCCGACGCTCTCGCTCAGGCGATCGAGCGCATCCCATCGGATGTCCGTGCCGCTCGCGTCTCGCAGCTCAGGCGCATGGATCCCCGTGCAGACGAGCAGGCTGTCGATGGACGCGTCGCGCGCGCCCTTGATGTCGTGCTCCATCGAGTCGCCCACGGCCAGGACTCGCGCCGGCGGCGGTTCCCCGAGCGCAGCGAAGCAGGCGCGGTAGACTTCCCGATGCGGCTTGCCGAACCACAGGACGGTGCCGCCCAGCGCCTCGTACCGCGCGGCGACCGAGCCCGGTGCTTCCTCGACGCCGCCGGGCATGACGCGCAGCAGGTCTGGATTTGCGCAGGCCATGGGGAGGCGACGCGCGAGCGCGCGTTGCAGCAGGGGCAGGAACGTGGCGGAGGACTCGCGCGGCGAATCGAGGCCGATGACCAGAAGGAAGTCGGCGTCGTCGATCCGCTCGACGATCCGGATCGTCAGGCCGTCGAGGAGCGACCGGTCGCTGTCGGCGGCGATGACGAAGCAGCTTGTTCCCAGGCGTCGCGCGAGTGCCCCGTCCGCCATCCCAAGGTGGAAGGCCTCGCCGGAGCTTATCAGGCCGGAGAGCAGGCTCGGCGCGATGCCCAAGCGGGCCATGCGCTCGAGATTGTGTGCGGAGCGCTTGGCCGAGTTGGAGAGGACGAGGGTCGCCTTGCCGCGGGCCTGCAGCGCTTGGAGACAGGGAACCACGCCGTCGTAGGGCGTCGTGCCGTCGTGCAGGACGCCGAACTGGTCGAGCAGGAACGCGTCGTAGCGGTCGGCCAGCGCCGACACACCCTGCACCAGCTTCGGCCGCGCTCTCATCGGCATGCCCCTGTGACTCCCCGCAGACCGCCGGCAGGGCGCGCGTCCCCGGCGCACGGGCGCAGTCTCATCATGCCTTGGAAATGACAGGCATCAGTGTTGTCATTTCCACGAACAAATGAGAGTGGACTATGGCGGATTTCCGTCTGTTGGTGCCGCTGGGACGCCTGCTTTCCGATGCGACCGACACACTGAATGGTGAGAGTGTGTTGCATTTCGACATCAAATCGTGCGAGTGGCCACGCTCATATTCATTGCACGTCAACGTACTAGTTGATCCCGCGCCGGCGTCTGTGAGCACTGACCTTTCTAGTGTCGGAAATCGAAATGGAAACGCGGACCCGCGCCGAACGTTCTCTTGGTCCGCCGGGCACGAGCCAGCTCTGGTCCAGGCACCGCGGTCTAGCGCAGCGAAGCGGACGAGGAGGCGATGGCTGACTATGAGCATGAGTCGCTCGGGTTATTCGGTGTTGAGCTGGCGCCCGGAGGAAAGATGAATGCTGCATGCCATAAAGCGACGTTCGACGGCGACGGCATCGGCCTCTTCTTCCGCTAGGTTGTCGTGGACGGCCCCCTGCAATTCACGCCGGACCTGCAGACCATGACCTATCGTCTCGGCGCGGGCTTCCAGGGTCTTCGCAGCATGTTGACCGACCTCGACACGAACGGGTCGGTCTCGAAATGCCTGCCGTTCGAAAGGGCGACGATGAAGGGCGAGGTCGCGCGCACACATGCGGTGACAAGCCGAGCGTTCTGTGCGGTCGTCACCCCGAAGGCGTTGGAGGCCTGCTGATGACGAGGGCATTGCGCGATTTGCCGTATCCAGGGCTGTGGAGCGCGTGGACTCTGAGCGTCGCCACGTCAGCGAACGCACCCCCTTGCGTTGCGTCCTATGGGAGCCCGTGGCGGATCGACGACCCCGAATTGCGTCCAGGTCTCCTATCCGCGACAGGTGCTGCCTGGGTCGCCTTGCTCACTGTCGGCGTCGGCACGGGTGGCAGCGTCAATCCCGAGATCTTGCGCCAACGTGCCGGCGCTACGACCTCGCACCAGTACATCAGGATCGCGGCACCGGAAAACGAGCGTGCTGCGACCGCCAAGAGCAAAGAGGCCCTCGCCCCAAAGTCGACTGCCGAGGCGATCGAGCACGTGCGCCGCGTGCTGCAGATCTCGACGACGGACTTGGCGCGCGCCTTCGGCGTTGCGCGCCA
>JAEULF010000060.1 GCA_016793965.1 Alphaproteobacteria bacterium
GGTTCTCCTACGACGGCCAGCGCGTCGGCCAGGGCCGCGAGAACGCCAAGCAGTTCCTCAAGAGCCACCCGGAGATCGCCGACGCGATCGAGCGCAAGATCCGCGAATCGGCCGGGCTGCTCTCCGAGCAGCTGATCGGCGGCGCCGGCGAGGAGGCCGAGGCTGCCGCCGGCGAGGCCTGATCGCCGACCCCGCGCCATCTCTCCTTACCCTGCCTCACCGCACCCCGCCTTCCCGCAGGACGGGCGCCGGCGTCATGCCCGCCGGCGCCCAGGGGGTCCCGCGGGGCAGCGGCGGTCGACCGGACACGGGCCAGGTTCCGCCGGATCCCCAGGAGCGTTCTCGGAAAACGCGCGCCGGACTCCACCTGCGGACCTCGTTGACTGCGAGCGCGGCGGGCATCCCTTGCAGCCCGCCGGCCTGGCCCGTGCCGGTCCCTTCGCCAACCGTGCCGGCTGCCGCGCGCGGCAGGAGCGCCGGGACCTCGCCTCGCGCGCTTGCCCCCATCCGCGCACCGATCCCGGCTTTACACCGGAATCCGCTTTTGCTATGCATCCGGCCCCGCAGCCGGGGAGAGTCGTCGAGGCAAGAACCGGGCGTCCGTTTGCCTTGGCCAACAGGAGGGTTCCGCCATCGTCCAGGTGCTCGTGCGCGACAACAACGTCGACCAGGCGTTGCGCGCGCTGAAGAAGAAGATGCAGCGCGAAGGCGTGTTCCGCGAGATGAAGCTGCGCCGCAACTTCGAGAAGCCCTCGGAGAAGCGCGCCCGCGAGCGTGCCGAAGCCGTCCGCCGTCACCGGAAGATGCTCCGGAAGCGCATGGAGCGCGAAGGCTACTAGGCCGTCGCCGCGTCACGCTCGCGCCAGAAAACCACCCCGAGCGGGTGGTTTCTCGTTTCTGCGGGCAGCGGCGAACCCGGCGGTCGCCTTCATCCTGCGAGACGAGCCGGGACTCGCGGGCGCGTCAGCTCAACCCGCGCTTGCCCATGCTGAGGAACTTCTGCCGCCGCCCCCGGCGCAGCTCCTCGCCGCCGCGCGCGGCGAGCCCGTCGAGCGCCTCGCCGATCGCCTCGCCGGCCGCGGCGATCGTGGCGCTGCGATGGCGGTGGGCGCCGCCGACCCGCTCCGGCACGATGCCGTCGATGACGCCGAGCTGCAGCAGGTCCTGGGCCGTCAGCCGCAACGCCTCCGCCGCCGTCGGCGCTTCGCTCGACGTGCGCCAGAGGATCGAGGCGCAGCCCTCCGGCGAGATCACGCTATAGGTGGCGTGCTCCAGCATCAGCACGATGTCCGCCGCCGCGATGGCGATGGCGCCGCCCGAGCCGCCCTCGCCGATCACCGTCGCGATCACCGGCACGCGCAGATCGAGCCCGACCGCGATCGAGGCCGCGATCGCCTCGGCCTGACCGCGCGCCTCGGCATCGACGCCGGGATAGGCGCCGGCCGTATCGACCAGCGTCAGCACCGGAAGCTCGAATCGCTCGGCCAGCCGCATCAGCCGCTGCGCCTTGCGATAGCCCTCCGGCCGCGCCATGCCGAAATTGTGCTTCACCCGGCTCGCCGTGTCGAAGCCGCGCTCCTGGCCGAGCACGAGCACGGAACGCCCGCGGAATCGACCGAGCCCGGCCTGGATCGCCTTGTCGTCGGCAAAGGCGCGGTCGCCGGCGAGCGGCTGCCAGTCCTCGACCAGGCCGGCGACGTAGTCCTTGAAGCGCGGCCGTTCGGGATGGCGCGCCACCTGGCATTTCTGCCAGGGCGTCAGCTTCGCGTAGGTCTCCTCCAGCAGCCGCTGCGCCTTGGACTCAAGCTTCGCCACGTCGTCGCCGATGTCGACCGCGCCATTGGTCGCCATGCCGCGCAGCTCTTCGACCTTCGCCTCCAACTCGGCGATCGGCTTCTCGAAATCGAGGAAGGACTGCATCGGCCTGCTCTGGATTCCCACGTGGTCGGTCAAGCATCGCCGCGGCCGCACAGTAGCCGCCATTCCCGGAACCGCTCCCCCCGAGCAGGGGCTTCGCCACCGAACGCCCCTGGCGCCGTCGCAATTCCGCCATGGTCGCCCGACACTCTCCAGGCATCGATGGCGCGCGCGGACACCTGGGCCAAGCGGTCGGCACTGTCAAGGGCCGGGCATGCACGGGGTCCGGCGCGCCAAGCACGCGGCAGCGGCGTCAGGCGCGCAAGCGATCGGATGACCGGGCACCGTCGATGGTTAACGCACGCGACGCTGGCACATCACTGCGCCATGCACGCGGCGCAGGGCTCGGGGGGACGGGGAGGGTCTGGCACTCATGCGACGATGTGACTAAGTTCACACCCCGGCGGGACCGGATGTCATCCGGTGGGGACGGGCCGCTCTGCGACCGGGGGAGGGATGGCCTCCCGAGCCGCAGCCGCTGCAACCATCGACTCTCCTTGAGGTGAGGGCCACCAGGCTCTTGCGACCGACCGCGACGATCGGCACCTGCCGCGCCGGGCCGCTACCCCTGCGCGCATGCCAGGACGAGCCGACGGCAGAGACGGGCGCAGGCCGGACAGGGCCCCAAGAAACGTGCCATGCGCAAGAGCGACATGCTGATCGTCGGGGCCCTGATGAGCGCCGCGATCGGCTTCTGGGCGGCGATGAATCATCCCGTCACCCTGCCGAACGTGAACGGACAGCTGCAGGGCGTCTCCTTCCAGCCCGTGCGCGACACCAGCCCGATCGACGGCGAGCCGATTCCCGCCGCCGACATCGAGCATGATGTCCGCCTGCTGCGCGGCAAGGTCAAGACGCTGCGCACCTACGCCGCCTCGGGCGGGCTGGAGCGCGTGCCGGACATCGCCGCGCGCTACGGCATGAAGGTCTCTGTCGGCGCCTGGATCGGGCCGGACGCCAAGGCCAACCGGCGCGAGGTCGAGGCCGCCATCCGCCTGGCCAACCGCTCGAGCAACGTGCGCAGCATCATCGTCGGCAACGAGGCCCTGCTGCGCGGCGAGGTCAGCGTCAAGGAGCTCGCCGGCTACATGGCCGAGGTCCGCCGGCGCACCAAGGTGCCCGTCTCCACCGCCGAGCCCTGGCACATCTGGCTGAAGCACCCGACCGAGCTCGGCCAGGTCGCCGACTTCATCGCCATTCACGTCCTGCCATACTGGGAAGGCCTCTCGGTCGACGTCGCGATCGACCATGTCCGCCGCATGCATGACGCGGTCAAGGCGCAGTTCCCGAAGAAGGAAGTGCTGCTGACCGAGGTCGGCTGGCCGTCCGACGGGCGCAACCGGCAGGATGCCGTCGCCAGCCGCGTGAACCAGGCACGCTTCGTGCGCGAGTTCCTGGCGCTCGCGCAGCAGCAGAACTGGCGCTACTTCGTCATGGAGGCGTTCGACCAGCCCTGGAAGATCGCGCTGGAGGGCGGCGTCGGCGCCTATTGGGGCCTGTACGACGCCGACCGGCACCCCAAGTTCCATCTCACGGGACCGGTGGTCGAGACGCCGTCCTGGTGGATCTACGCGCTGCTCTCGACGGTCGCGGCGCTGCCGGCGATGCTGCTATTCCTGGCGCGCGCGCAGCATGTCGGCACTGCCGGCCGCGCGCTCTACGCGGCGTTGATCCAGGGCGCGGCGCTCTTCCTCGCCTGGGCGGTCTCGGTCGCCGCCGCGCGCTACTTCACGGCGCAGGACACCGCCGTCTGGGCCGTGCTCGGCATCGGCCTCGTGCTGCTGATCGGGCTGCTGCTCTCCGAGGCCTACGAGTTCGTCGAGGTGCTGTTCGCGCGCCACCGGCTGCGGCCCTTCGTGCCCTTGCAGCCGCGCGACGACCGCGCCTGGCCCAAAGTGGCGCTGCACCTGCCGATCTGCAACGAGCCGGCAGCGATGGTGAAGCTCACCCTCGACAGCCTGGCCCGGCTCGACTACCCGAGCCTGCAGGTCGTGGTGATCGACAACAACACCAAGGACCCGGCCGTCTGGCGCCCGGTCGAGGCGCATGTCCAGGCGCTCGCGGCGCGGGCGGCGGGCACGGGCAAGAGCTTCACCTTCATCCATGTCGACCGCTGCCCCGGCTACAAGGCCGGCGCGCTGAACCTGGCGCTCAAGGCGACCGATGCCGACGCCGCCGTGATCGGCGTGGTGGACAGCGACTACGAAGTCACGCCGGACTGGCTCAAGGCGACGATCCCCTATTTCGACGACGCCCAGGTCGGCTTCGTCCAGGCGCCGCAGGACCACCGCGACGGGCGCGACTCCCTGTTCAAGGCGATGATCAACTGGGAGTACGCCGGCTTCTTCAACATCGGCATGGTCCAGCGCAACGAGCGCAACGCCATCATCCAGCACGGCACGATGACGCTGATCCGCCGCACGGCGCTCGAATCGACGGGCCGCTGGGCCGAGTGGTGCATCACCGAGGACGCCGAGCTCGGCCTGCGGCTGATGGAGCAGGGCTACGAGAGCGTCTACCTCAACCACTGCTTCGGCAAGGGCCTGACGCCGGACAGCTACCTGGGGTACAAGCGCCAGCGCTACCGCTGGGCCTACGGCGCCATGATGATCCTGAAGCACCACTGGCGCGCCATGCTGCCGGGCTCGCTCGCGGCGCGCGGCACGGCGCTGACGGCCGGGCAGAAGTTCCACTTCGTCGCGGGCTGGCTGCCCTGGATCGGCGACGGGCTCTTCCTGCTGCTGATCGGCGCGGCGCTGCTCTGGACGGTCGGCGCGCTGCTGTTCCCGTTCACCTTCGACTACCCGAGCCTGATGTTCGTGCTGCCGTCGCTCGCCTTCGTCGCCTTCAAGATCGTGCACGGCTTCGCGATGTACGCCGCGCGCGTCCCCTGCGGCCTGCGCGACCGGCTCGGCGCCATGGTCGCCGGGCTGGCGCTGACCTATGCGATCGGGCGCGCGACCATCGCCGGGCTGACGACGTCCTCGCTGCCCTTCCACCGCACGCCGAAGATGGAGGGCAAGGCCGCGATCCTGAAGGGCCTGGTGGCCGCGCGCGACGAGGCGATCCTGGGGGCGCTTCTGCTCGCCGGCGCCGCCGCCGTCCTGGCGGTGCACGGCCGCGAGGGCATCGAGCCGCGCTTCTGGGCGCTCGCCCTCGCGCTGCAGGCGCTGCCTTTCCTCGCTGCCGTCGGCCTCTCCATGGCGAGCGCGCTGCAGGCGGTGGCGCTGCCGCAGCTCGCCGGGATGCGCGCGGGGATCGCCAGGCTGCTGCCGGCCCGCCGCCCGCGCGCCGCTGGGGTCGCTCCGGTCGGCGCGCCCGCCGAGGTGGAGGCGCCCAAGGCGGCCTGAGCCCGCGCGCCGCGTCCGGCGCAGCCCCTCAGCCGCGCGCCAGCAGCACCGCGAGCATCGCCAGGCCGATCGCGATCCGGTACCAGGCGAAGGGCGCGAAGCCGTGCCGGCCGACGAAGCCGATCAGCGCTTTCGCCACGACGAGCGAGGCCAGGAACGCGGCACCGAACCCGATGGCGATGATCTCCAGGCCCGCACCGTCGAGCGCCGCCCAGTTCTTGTAGAGGTCGTACGCCGTCGCCGCGACCATGGTCGGGATCGCCAGGAAGAAGGCGAACTGCGTCGCCGCCCGGCGCTCGACGCCCAGCAGCAGCCCGCCCATGATGATGGCGCCGCTGCGCGACACGCCGGGGATCATGGCGACGCACTGGCACAGGCCGATCGCCAGCGCGGTGCGGTAGCTCAGCGCGTCGACGTCCGCCACCTTGGGCTTCGGCGCCATGCGCTCGATGACGAGGATCGCGACGCCGCCGGCGATCAGCGTCGCGCAGACCACCCAGGGCGAGAACAGCACGCGCTTGATGAAGCCGTGCGCGAGCGCGCCGATGACCAGGGCGGGCAGCACGGCGACCAGCAGCGCCAGCGCGAAATGCCAGGCCGTGCGGTCGCCGCGCGGCAGGCCTGCCGCCGTGTCCCAGAGCTTGCGCCAGAACACCACGCAGACGGCGAGGATGGCGCCGAGCTGGATAACCACCTCGAACACCTTGCCCGGCGGACCGGCGAAGCCGAGCAGGTCGACCAGCATGATCAGGTGCGCGGTCGAGGAGACCGGGAGGAACTCGGTGAGGCCCTCGACGATCCCCAGGAGGATCGCCTGGGCGATGCTTTGCGTGTCCATGCGCGGGCCTCTCGATGGCGCGGGCTGCGTCAGGCCGCCGCCCGCCGGGAATCCGTAAGTCGGATGATGCGGCTGCCGAGCGGGCGGTAATCGCGCTCGCGGCAGGTCAGCACGATGATCTGGTGCCGGCGCGCCGCCTTCAGCAGGATGCGCCGCATCGCCTCCATGCGGCCGTCGTCGGTGTTGACCAGCGGGTCGTCGAGGACGATCGGCGTCGGCTCGCCGGTCTCGGCCAGCAGGTCGGCGAAGGCCAGGCGGACGATCACCGCGATCTGCTCGCGCGTGCCGACCGAGAGCCGCGCGAACGCTTCCGGCTCGCCGCCCCGCCGCAAGGCGGCGATCGACAGGTCGCCGTCATCGAGCAGCAGCTCGGCATCGGGAAAGAGCTGGTTGAGGTAGGGGCGCACGCGCGCCTGGATCGGCGCGAGGTAACGCTCGCGCGCCGTGCGCTCGGCCGCGCGCAGCGCGTCGGCGAGGAGCTGCACCGCTCGCTCCTCGCGCTCCGCCCGGGCGACGATCGCCTGGGCCCGCGCCGCAGCGCCCTCCGCCAGCTCCAGCCGCTCGCCGAGCCCCTCCTCGCCGCGCGCCCGCATGGCCGCGCCGAGCTCGCTCTCGCGCCGCTCCAGGGTCGCGAGCTCCTGCTTGAAGACGCGCAGCGCCTCCTTGGCCGCCTTGAGGCGCTCCTCCGCCGCCTCGGGGTCGGCGCGGCGCACGACGGCCGTGGCCGCCTCGACCGCCTCCTTGGCGCCGGCGCTGCGCAACGCCGCGGAGGTCGCGGCCGCCTCCAGCGCGTCGTCCGCCTCGGCATGGCGCTCCGCGGCGAGGCGCGTGCCGGCCGCCTCCGCGTCCTTGCGCGCGCGCTGCGCGTTGCTCTCCAGCGTCAGCGCCGCCTCGCGCGCCTCGGCAGCCTGCTTGCGCGCCGCCGCCTCCGCGTGCTCCGCCCGGTCGCGCGCGTCGCGCGCCTTGCGCGCCGCTGCCTCCGCCTCGGACAGCGGCACACCGTCGCCCGCCGCCGTTGCCGCGGCCAGGGTCGCGAGCCGCGCCTCGCTCTCGGCGAGAGCCTGGGCGAGCGGGTCGAGCCCCTCGGGCGCCAGGCTCTCGCGCAGCGCCGCCTGGGTCGCCGCCTCCTGCTCGAGCTGGCGCCGGCGCTGCAGCGCCTCCTCCGCCGCCGCCAGATCGGCGACGCCGCAGTTGCGCAGCAAGGTCGCCTGGCGCTCGCGCAGTCCCGCCAGGAGCTTGTCGCGATCGCCCAGCGCGCCGGCACCGGGGGCCACCGTGATCTTGCCGGCCTTGCCGAGGTCGATCAGGGTCTCGCGCACGACGCGGTGCGTCGACTTGGGCTCGACCGCCGTGCCGTCGACCGACGGCGTCGCGCGCTCCGGCAGGTCGAGGGTCACGACCGTGGCGCCGGTGTCGAGCCCCGCCGAGGACACGGCGATCGCGCGGTCGAGATCGCGCATGGTCGCGACGGCCTGGGCGTCGACGGCGACGGCCTTGACCGCGGCGCGCGCGCGCAGCTCCGCCTCGCGCGCCGCGCGGGCCCGGCCATGCCGGTCGGCGAGCGCCGCCTTCTCCTTCTCGATCTGCGCCGCGTCATGGCGCAGGCGCGCGAGGTCGAGCGCCCGCTCCGCCGCCTCGACGCCGGCACGCGCGGCGCGCAGCGCCTCGGCCGCCGCATGCGCCTCTGACTCCAGGCGCGCGCGGCGCGGCGCGGCCTCCGCCATCTCCGCCGCCACCGCGGCCGCGGCCTTCTCCGCCTCGGCCAGGGCGGCGACCAGGCGCTTGCGCTCGGCGAGCCTTCCCGCCGGTCCCTGGCGCTCGGCCTCCGCGACCTTCGCCTCCATCTCCTTCTGGCGCAGGTCGGCGCGCAGCCGCTCCGTCTTCTTCATCTCGGCGGCCGCGTCGTCGAGATGGCGCTGCAGCGACGCCTCGGTGCCGTCGCGCCGGAACCCCTGCAGCCGGTCGCGCACGCGCACCAGCGCATCGACGTCCGCTTCGGCCTCCAGGAGGCGGCGGCGCAGCTCCGTCGCCTCGCCCTCGGCCGCCGTCGCCTCGTCGCGCAGCGCCTGGCGCTCCTTGCGCAGCTTGCCGTTGGCGGTGAAGAGCTGGGCGTGCTCGGCCTCGACCGCGGCGAGGAGCAGGCGGCCGCGCTCGCCGCCCGTCACCTCGCCGACCTCCCGCGTCAGGGACTCGCGCAGCGTCTGGCGCGTCTGGTCGTTGACCGCGAGCTGGGCGAAGGCGCGACCCTGCTCCAGCCAGAGGAGGCCGAAGGCGCCGTGGTGCTTCGCCGGCTCCGACGCGCCCCGCTGCGGCGGCTCGAAGCGCAGCAGCCGCTGCACCTCCTCCTCCGCCTCGGCGCCGGCCAGCGTCACCGCCTCGGCGCGCAGCTCGGCGAGCGCGCCCCGCACGAACACCTTGCGCAGCGCGTAGTCCTTGCCGCCGACGGTGAAATCGACGGCGACCTCGGGGGCCGCGCCCGGGCGGCCGTCGGGGAGCAGCGCCTGCGCCGCGTCGCCGCCGAGCTTGTGCCGGTCGAAGAAGGCGCTGCGCAGCGCGGCGAGGAGGGTCGACTTGCCCTCCTCGTTCTCGCCGGCGACGACGGCGATGCCCGGACCGAGGCCGGCGATCTCCACCGTCCCCGTCAGCTTCTTGAAGTCGCGCAGGAGGAGCCGGGTGATGATCACCGCGCCGCCCCCCGCCGGTGCAGCTCGTGCAGCTTCTGCAGCGCCGCCCGGGCGGCATCGCGGTCCGGGTCCTCGGCGTTGTCGCGCTTGGCGCGCAGCGCATCGATGGCGCCGCGCACGAAGCCCTCCTTGTCGATGGCGTCGAGGTCGTCGTCGCTCGCCGCCGCGGCCAGCTCGTCGTCCCGGCGCTCGAGATGGCGCAGCTTCGCCGCCCAGCCGGCCAGGCAGCGGTCGAGCGCCGCCGCCGTCGCGAGATCAGGCGCGCCGGTCAGCGTGAGCTGCAGCAGGACCCGCGCAGGGTCCTGGTCGAGGGCGCTCAGGACGCCGTCGAGCGCCACCACGTCCTCGCGCCCGTCGACACGCGCCGCGCGCTGCAGCCAGCGATAGCCGCCGAGCTTGATCTTCTCGTAGGCCGGCGCCGCCGCGCCGTCCAAGCGCACCACCAAGACGTTGCCCTGGTCGTTGTCCTTGAACCGGTCGGGCTCGGGCGTGCCGGAGTAGCAGCAGCGGGGGCCGACGCGCAGCGCGCCGTGCCAGTCGCCGAGCGCCAGGTAGGCCAGTCCCGCGCGCTGCGGCCGCTCCGGCTCCACCGGGTTGGTCGCTTCCGTCTCGCCGCCCGCCCCTGCCGAGAAGCCGATGATGGCGCCATGCGCCAGGCCGATGCGCGCCGCGCCTTCGGGCGTCTGCATCAGGTCGAAGGCCTCGGTCAGGTCGCGGCTCTCGTGCCTGCGGCGCAGCGGCGCCGGCAGGATCGCGAAGCGCCGGTCGGGCGAGAACCAGGGCGTCGGCTCGGTCAGCAGGATGACGTTGGGCGGCCGGCCCAGCCGCTCGATGCGCGTCCACACGCTCTCGGCGAGCGCCGGGTCGTGGTTGCCCGGCAGCAGGAACCACGGGCCGGGGAAGCCGGCCATGGCGTTGAGCACCCGGCGAACCGTCTCGTCGCGCACCTGGTTGGTCTCGAAC
>JAEULF010000079.1 GCA_016793965.1 Alphaproteobacteria bacterium
TCGCAACCAGCACGTGCGAGACTTTGGTGCCGAGGACGGGAGTCGAACCCGCAGCCCGCGGAGAGGGCAGAAGAGATTTTAAGTCCCTCGCGTCTTCCAGTTCCGCCACCCCGGCACGCTCGGCGTGTCCCCCGCCGTTGCTGCAACTGGAGCACAGCCGCTCAATAGTTGCAACTGCATGGTGTATCGTACACCAACGATCGTCTGAATAGATTAGGCGGAAGGTTGTCCCTGGAATTCAGCGCGAAGCCTGCGGACCGGAGGCGACTCCTGGTCCAAGAAATCCTCGAAGCTGCAACGCATCAGGGGAGGCGAGAACGCGTTGGAAAGCTCCTCCGGCAGAAGCGGCCAAGGCATCTCGCCCAGAGGATCCTGCGCCGATCGTCCACGCGCCACGGCGAGCAAGCGGCCCCCGGGCGCCACGGCGGCAGCCATGGCCTGCGCCGCCTGGCGCCTCAACTCCGGAGGGAGCACCTGCAACGTGTAAACCTCGACGACCAGGTCGAAGGCCGCGCGCCACTCGGCCGGCGGCGTCAAGACGTCAGCGACGACGTACCGCACCGTCGACCGAGAGAAGCGCTGCAGGCACCAAGCGACCGCCGTCGCCGAGACGTCGAACGCGACCACACGGTCGGCGCGCCGCGCCAAAGCTTCGGCGTCGTCGCCAAGGCCGCAACCGACGACCAGGACCCGTCCCAGCGAGCGGTCCCGCGGCTGCCGCTCCATCCACGCGGCCAAGTGCGGATTGGGCGCGAGATCGGCCCAGGGGATCGCCGCGGCCTGGCCATCAGCCAAGGCATAGAGGCGCTCGAACCAGGCCAACGGCTCGCCCGCGGCGAGCGCTTCCTTCGCGAGACGGCGGGCGGTGGAACGGTCAACTGGGCTCATAAAGCGAAGTCTAACCGCGCCTTGCGCGCGCGAGATGCGACGCTCATCGACGGGAGGCCTGCGGTTGCGGCAGGGTATTCCCAGCGCCGGGCTGGCACACCATCTCTAGCGACCGGACGCGACGATAAGGATGCAGCCGATGCCGCTGGACGATCGCACGAAAGGCCAGCCCTCGGGCGGCAGCTGGCCGCGCCGCGAGGGGCAAGGCCCCGACGGCCCCGGAAGAGACGGCCCAGAGCAGCCGGGCTCAGGCGGCGGCTGGGGCAAGTGGCTCGTGATCGCCCTCGTCGTGGCGTCGCTGGTCGCCATCGTCAGCTCGCTGACCTCGGATGACGCGGACGGCGCCGGGGCCGACACGGCCGTGCGCCTGATGGGCATCCTCGCGTCGCTTGCCTTGGTCGGCATGGGCTTCCTCTACGCCCGGACGATCGGCCTCGGCGAGGCGCTGCGCTACGTGGCGATCTGGGGCGGCATCGGCGCGGTGGTGGCTCTGGCCTATCCGCTGGTGAAACCGCTCTACGGCGACCGATTCGAGCGCATGGCCGAGCGCCGCGCGGCACCCTCCGCGCGCGCCGCGCTGGCGGCGGGCGAGCCCACGGGCGACGGCGGAACGCGCTTCCGCTCCGACGAGCGCGGCCAGTTCGTCGTCCTCGCCACCGTCGATGGCAAGCCGATCCGCTTCCTCGTCGACACCGGCGCCACCGTGGTCACGTTGTCGCCCGAGGACGCGCGCCGGCTCGGCATGGACCTGAAGGCGTTGAGCTTCACGCAGAGCTTCCAAACGGCGAACGGCGTCGGCAAGGGGGCACCGGTCACCCTCGGCGAGGTCACCGTCGGCGGCATCGCGGTGAAGAACGTCACGGCGTCGGTCAACGAGTCGGCGATGCAGGTGTCGCTGCTCGGCGCCAGCTTCCTGAAGCGGCTGACGAGCTACGAGGTGCGGCAGGGCGAGCTGATCCTGCGAAAGTAGCGCGCCGGCACCTGGGGCACGCGGCGACGCCGGAGCCCGTCGCCGGGTGCGACGGACTCCGCGCCAATCATGTCACGGCATCAGCGACGCCATTGCGAGTAGACGAAGCCGGTCTTGGCGACCTGCATGTGGCACTGATGGCAACCGGCCTGGTCCGATGCCTTGGCGAGAGCCGGCTTCTTGGCTTCACCGCCGCCCCAGGCCTGGTAGCCCCAGCCGCCCGTGGCCGCGTACTTCTTCTCGTCGCGCGCCATGGCGGCGACGAACTTGCGCGCGCCCTCCGTGTGCGCGCCGTCGGCCTTCGGCGCCTCCAGCAGATCGAACACCAGAACGCTGCCGTCGGGAAACGGCGCGCCCTTCTGCAGCGCCGTCCGCGCCAGGGCATTGGCATAGACGTGGTGGATGCCGCCGAAGGCGGCGAAGAGCGGGTGCTTGTCCTCGACGATCGCCATGCTCTTGACGTGCGCCCAGCTGCGATAGGCCGTCGGGAACGGCACGGCCACGGCGACCGCGTCCTGCGATGCCGCGGGAGCGGCAGGCAACAGGACCGTGGCGAGGAGGATGGTCGAAGCGATGGTGGGGATGCGCAGGGTCATGGGTGATCTCCAGGCAAACGCATTATAAATAGGACTCCTAATTATTAGCCCGTGCCTGCGCCCCGGGTCAAGCCCGCTCGCCGAGCCCCGGCGCGGTTCTTCCCGCTACGGCGGAAGCTCACCCAGCTCTGTCGGTGATGAACCAGCAGGCGACATTCCGCTCGGACAGCACGCGGCAGAGGTCGGCGCCGCGGCCCGACGGCATGTTCGGCGCGAGGATATGGAAGCGCTGCTTGCCGCCTGCGATACGCTCCGGCCGCACTTCCGGCGCGAAACCGGCCAGCAAGTCGCCGTTGCGCCGCCACACGTCGGCCGTGAAGCGGTCGGCCTCTGCCTTCGTCGCCACAAAGCCGAAATAGACCGCATGCGGCCCCGCGGCTCCCGACTTGGCTCCTGACCTTGCTCCCGTGGCGACGCTGCCGCGCGCCGCAGCGCCGGGCGGCGGCGCATTGCCGGCAGCGGACGCCTGCGCCTGCCGCGGCGCGGGCGCCGCAATCGTCGGCGCCGCGGGCGGAACCACGGAGCGCTGCTGCGGCGCCGCCGGCTGCGCCTGAACGGCGCGCGACGAAGCGGCAGGCGCGGGCGCTGCCGGCGCTCCGCCGCGCGGCGCCGGGCTGTCGAGCTCGAAGGCGAGGTTCGGCGCCTGGCGCGGGCGCGGCGGACCAGAGGACGGCGCGGCCGCGCTTGCCAGCGGCGGAACGCTTGCTGCAGGCTCAGGCGGCGGGGACGCCCGGCGCTGCGGCGGCGCGGCACCGGTGTCGAAAGTCGATCCGAGCACCGCGGACGGCAGCGGCGCCGTCGCAGGCTGGCCGGGCATCAGCGGCGGCGCCGGCGGCGGCAGCGCCGCGAAGGACGGTGACGCAACGCCGGCGGCGCCGAGCGCGATGCTCACCTTCTGCGGCACCAAGAGGCGCTTCTGGACGCCTGACGCGATGTCGCGGGCGATGCCGATCTCCTCGTCCGACGGCCCCGGCAGGACCGCGTTCAGGAGCCCGTCGCGCGAGCGCGAGGCGTCCAGCTGAGCCTCATGGAGCACCTTGCCCGTTCCAGCCTCGACGAGCATCGCGCGCGTCGTCAGCTTGTTGTCGACCCCGGTCAGGAACGACATGAGCCCGGTGCTGCGCTGGTAGTCGAGCACCTCGACCACGAGCTCGACCGGCCGCCCGGTCGTCACCTGGCCCTGCTTGTCGGCAAGCCGCTCGATCTCTGATTCGATCTTCGGGCCCAGCGTGTTGGTCTCCGCATGCGGCGGCACGAGAACGCGGATGACGGACACGTGGATCCGGTCCGCGCCGGCGGCATCGGAGGGAGCCGCGGGGTTGCCCGGCGCGCAGGCGCCCGCCAGCGCCAGGACGAGCGCGAGCGCAGCGATCGCAGGGACAGGACACTTCAAGCGTGCGGGCATCGGGCAACCCTCTCGTCGAGCGCGGCGACTGCCGGCGCGCCGCGCGCCCGCTCGGACCGGCCGGGCAGGCACCGCACCGGGATGATTCCTCGGCGCTGGTCATTTCTTTGTAAACCGCGCGATCGATCCGACGAGACTGCGCGCGGGCGACCGACGCCGCCTTCGATCGCCATGATGCCGCAACCCTCTCGGCCCGTCACGCGCATGACGGGCGCGCAGCCCCGCCGCGCGCAAGCGTGGTTAACGCGACGCCGCGGCCACTCGCGCGGCTGTCGCTGAGGCGGCGTGCGCCGAGGGCAGTCCAGGGGAGCGGGTCAGGAAGCGCGCGAGCTCCGCATCCCGCTCACATCCCCGGGTAGTTCGGCCCGCCGCCGCCCTGCGGCACGACCCAGGTGATGTTCTGCGTCGGGTCCTTGATGTCGCAAGTCTTGCAGTGCACGCAGTTCTGCGCGTTGATCTGCAGCCGCGGCCCGGCCTGCTCCTGCACGATCTCGTAGACGCCGGCCGGGCAGTAGCGCTGCGCCGGCTCGTCGTAGAGCGCCAGGTTGACCGTCACCGGCACGCTCGCGTCCTTGAGCGTCAGGTGCACCGGCTGGTCCTCCTCATGGTTGGTGTTGGACAGGAACACCGAGGAGAGACGGTCGAACGACACCACGCCGTCGGGCTTCGGATAGGCGATCGGCTGCGCAGCGTCCTTCTTCTTCAGCGTCGCGTGGTCGACATGGCCGTGCTTCAGCGTCCAGGGTGCGCGGCCGCGCAGCAGGACCTGGTCGATGCCGGCATTGATCGTGCCGCCGAGCAGCCCCCAGCGGAAGCCCGGCCGCACGTTGCGCGCGCGCTTGAGCTCGTCCCAGGCCCAGCTCGCCTTGAACGCCGTCTCGTAGCCGTCGAGCGCGTCGCCGCCGCGCCCCTCGGCCAGCGCCGCGGCGATCGCCTCGGCCGCGACCATGCCCGACTTCATCGCCGTGTGCGTGCCCTTGATCTTCGGCATGTTGAGCGTGCCGGCCTCGCAGCCGACCAGGCAGCCGCCGGGGAAGGCGAGCTTCGGCAGCGACTGCGCGCCGCCCTCGTTGAGCGCGCGGGCGCCGTAGGCGATGCGCCGGCCGCCCTCGAAGAAGGGGCGGATCGAGGGATGGGTCTTGAAGCGCTGCATCTCCTCGAAGGGCGAGAGGTAGGGGTTCGCGTAGTCGAGACCCACGACGAAGCCGACCGACACCAGGTTCTTGTCGAAGTGATAGAGGAACGAGCCGCCATAGGTGCTCAGGCCCAGCGGCCAGCCGGCCGTGTGCAGCACCAGGCCCGGCTCGTGCTTCGCCGGGTCGATCTCCCAGAGCTCCTTGATGCCGAGGCCGTAGGTCTGCGGCTCGACGCCCTCGCGCAGCTTGAACCGCTCCATCAGCTGCTTGCCGAGGTGGCCGCGGCAGCCCTCGGCGAAGACCGTGTACTTGGCCATGAGCGCCATGCCCGGCTGGTACTGATCGGTCTTCTCGCCCTTGCGGTTCACGCCCATGTCGCCGGTGGCGACAGCCTTGACCGAGCCGTCCTCGTGGTAGAGCACCTCGGCGGCGGCGAAGCCCGGATAGATCTCGACGCCCAGCGCCTCGGCCTGGCTCCCCAGCCAGCGGCAGAGATTGCCCAGGCTGATGATCCAGTTGCCGTGGTTCTGCATCGGCGGCGGCAGGAAGGCGGTCGGGAAGCTCAGATGGTTGACCGCCGAGAGGAACCAGAAGCGCTCCTTGGCGACCGCGGTCTTCACTGGCGCCTCCTGCGCCTGCCAGTCCGGGATCAGCTCGTCGAGCGCGCGGGTCTCCAGCACAGCGCCGGACAGGATGTGCGCGCCGACCTCCGAGCCCTTCTCCACGACGCACACGGCGATCTCGCGCCCGCTAGCCGCAGCGAGCTGCTTCAGCCGGATGGCCGTCGCCAGGCCGGCCGGGCCGGCGCCGACGATCACCACGTCGAACTCCATGGACTCGCGTTCCATCGCGTCTCTCCCTGGGGCGCATCGCCGTCATCGCGGTCCCGGCGGACTCCGCAAGCTGGACTCCGGGCCGGTGACTTCGCATCCTGCCGGCGTCTGATAGCGCGCCGGCACGGCGCGAGGAAAGGGCCTGGGACCGCAATG
>JAEULF010000090.1 GCA_016793965.1 Alphaproteobacteria bacterium
CAGCGAGCGGCTCGAGCAGCCGGCGGTGGATCTCCTCGGCCGCCGCCAGGTCGAAGGGGCGCACGTCGCCGACGGTGGCGCCGGCGAGCGTGACGCCGGCGCGCAGCCGCGCGGCCAGGGCATCCAGCGCCTGCGCGCCGAGCGGCGCGCGCTGGAAGCCGATCGTCCCCGCGGCCGGGACCGACCAGGCATAGGTCGCGTCGCGGCCGACCAGGAAGGCGACCAGCGCCTCGCCCGGCTTGAGCGCCCGGCGCACCGTCTCCAACGCCGCCGGCTTCGGGTCGAGCAGCGCGCCATAGGCCGGAAATGACCGGCCGATCTCCGCGCGCACGCGCGCCTGCTCGGCGACCAGCCCCTGCAGGCGCTCGCGCAGCGGTGCCATCGCCTGCGGGTCGGCGCGCGCCGCGGCGAGCGCGCTGCCGAGGAAAGCCGAGATCGCCTCCACCTGGGTCTGCAGGTCGAGGTCGCGGCGCGCCAGCTCCGCGAGCATCGCGTCGGCGCCCGACGCGGCGGCGCGGGCTGCGGCGCGGGCGAGGGCGGCCTGCACGCTGCCGCCGCCGCGCAGCGCCTCGGCCACCGCGAAGGCCTCGGCAACGGAGTCCTGCGGCGGCGCGCCGCCGGCGTCGCGCGCGATCGCCGCGAGATAGCTCTCCAGGATGACGCGGCGGTACTCGTCCTCGATGCCCCGCGTCCCGGTCATGGCCAGAAGGTGGCGCGCGACGGCGCGGAACTCCGCCAGCGCCGCCGTGCGGTCGCCGCCCTGCGCCAGGGCGGCCGCGAGCGCGCCGCGGCGCAGCAGCACCGCCGGCGCGTCGGCGCCGAGCGTGCGCCCATAGGCCTCGATCTGGCGGCGCAGCACGGGGATCGCCTCGGCCCCGGCGCCTGACTGCGCGCGCGACAAGGCCCAGCCGAGATCGGCGCGCACGAGGGCGTCGATGAGCTCGCCGGCGCCGGCGAGGTCCGCTTCCGCCTGGCGGATCTGGCGCTCGGCCGCCGGCCAGTCGCGCCGCGCGATCGCGGCCTGGGCGAGGCCGATGCGGCTGCGCACCAGCGGCAGCGACTTGCCGGCGAGCTGCAGCCGCGTGCCGATGGCGACGGCGCGCTCGTCCAGGCGCGCGGCCTCGTCGATCCTCCCCTGCGCCACGAGCACGCGCGCCAGCGTGTTGAGCGCCTCGATGACGGGCGGCGACTGGGCGCCGAAGCGCTCGGCCAGGCTGCGCAGCGTCGTCCGCGCGCCGCCCTCGGCCTCGGCGAGCCGACCGGTGCGGGCGAGCAGGTCGGCGCGCGCGATCTCGCAGCGCTGCTCGCCGAGGAAGGCGACGTTCTCCCAGCCCGTCGGCATCGCGCTCCAGCCGATGCGCCGGGCCTCCTGCGCCGTCCGCTTGCATTGCGCGTAGCGCTCCAGGGCCGCGTCGGTGCGGCCGCGGATCTCCGCCAGCATGCCCTCGGCCAGGTCGACGAACAGGTCGCGGCCGGGATGCCACTTGCCGGCGACGCGCGACGCGCCCGCGCGCTCGAAATCCCGCTGCCGCTGCGTCTCGACCCGCGCCTTGCGGACCGAGGTCTCGGCCTCGTCGAGCCGGCCGAGCAGCGCGGCATAGACGCCGTCCATGGCGCAGGCGGCGGCGGCCGAGCCGAGGTCGGTGCACCAGCCGTCGGCCATGTCGCGGGCGCGGCGCATCAGCCGGATCGCCTCGCCGAAGTCGCCGTACTCCTCGTGCGCGCGGCTGGCGGCGAAGAAGTAGGGGCCGCGCGCGAAGCGCTGCATCGGCAGCTTGTCGTCGGCGAGCAGCGCGGCGGCGCTGCTGACGTCGGCGACGTATTGCAGGGTGCGCCCGATCTGGCGCGCGGCGAAGCCGCGGTCGCGCAGGAAGCGCGCGCGCTCCGGCACGTCGGCGCCGGCGGGGACCGCGCTGTCGGCGACGGCGCGCGCCGCGGCGATCGCCCGGGTGTCGGCGCCGGCGCCGGCGTCGAGCAGCGCCTCGATGTCGGCGATGCTGCGGGGCGGGCGCGTCGGCGGGGCGTCGGTGGCGGGGATGGCCGGCGCGGGGATGGCGGTCGCGGGGACGTCAGGCGCGCCGGCGCTCAGGGGCGCGGTCGCCGGCTTGTCGCTCTGGCAGGCGGCGAGGGCTGCCAGCGCAAGGACGGCCCAGGCTGCTCGATTCAAGGCTGCTCGGTTCAAGGCTGCGCGAGTCACGGCGACGCTTCCTCCGGCCACGCCGCGGCGGCACGCCGCAAGGCGCCCAGAGGATGGCGAAGGGGCCGCGCGGCGTCCAGGTCCCGTCAGGACGGGAGCGCGGCTAGCGCCCCTCGCGGTGCCAGGCGGCGCAGAGCAGGCCGGTGGTGATCAGCAGCACCAGCAGCACGGGCAGGATCGGCGTCTCGTCGACGCCGGTGACGACGCCCTGCTCGTTGCGCTGCAGGCCGATCCAGCCGCGCCCGGCGGCGGTGCGCCCGGGCTCGACGCGGCGCACGCCCGGCAGGTTCGCCGCCGTCGGCTCGAGCGCCAGGCGCTGGATGCCGCCGCGCGTCGCCGCGGCAATCGGCTGCAGCAGCGCCTCGGTCGAGCGCAGGTCGGCGAACTCCTTCGGGTTCAGCGGCCCGACCGCGACCAGCGCGATGCGGCTGCCGCTCTCGAAGCGCCAGAGGCCGAGCTCGGAGGCCGGGAGCGCCGCGCGCGACAGGCCGGAGCCGGCCTCCTGCAGCGGCAGCAGCTGCGTGGCGCCGGAGGGCGACGTGACCTTGACCGGGTCGGCGGAGGGCTCGAGGTCGCGCCGGGCGATCTCGATCTTGTCGCCGCGCACGCTGGCGCGCAGGTCGCTCTCCTCGAGGTCCGGCTCCTTCATCAGCCAGTGCGCGACGCGGCGCAGCAGCTCGGCCTCCGGCCCGCCGCCCTGGTGGCCGCGCGCCCAGAGCCACATGTGGTCGGAGAGCACCTGCGCGACGCGGCCCTCGCCGACGCGGTCGAGCACGAGCAGCGGCCGGTTGCGCGCGCCGTCCATCAGCACCGAGCCCCGGCGCGCCTCGACATCGACCTGGCGGTACCACTGCCCCCAGCTCGCCGGCGCCGGCTCGGGCGCAGGGGCGGCGCCCGGCGCTGCGCCCGGGGTGCTACTGGGGACGGCTGCCGTCGCGACGCGCGGCGCGTTGGCGCCCTTGAGCCCCGCGGTGACGGGATGGCGCTGGCCGAGATCGGTGACGCTCGGGCGGTAGGCCTGCTCGAACACCGTGCCGGTGGGGGCGCCCGGCAGCACGTCGCCGAGCGGCGAGCGGTAGAGCGAGAGCGGGCTGGCGAAGTCCGGCCCGACCGCCTTCAAGAGCGCGCCGCCCTTCTGCACGTAGCGCGCGATGTTCTCGAGGTAGAGGCGGGGCAGGATCGAGCGCCGCTTGAAGCGGTCGAAGATCACCAGGTCGAACTCGTCGAGCTTGATCTCGAACAGCTCGCGGATCGGGAAGGCGATCAGCGACAGCTCGTTGATCGGCGTGCCGTCCTGCTTCTCGGTCGGCCTGAGGATGGTGAAATGGACGAGGTCGACGGCCGGGTCGGACTTCAGGAAGGAGCGCCAGACGCGCTCGCCCGGATGCGGCTCGCCGGAGACCAGCAGCACGCGCAGCCGGTCGCGCACGCCGTGCACCTCCAGGACCGCGCGGTTGTTGGCGAGCGACAGCTCCTCCCGGCCCGGCTCGACCTCGATCTCGACCACCGTCGGCCCGCCGTGGCGCAGCGTGAAGGCGACGTCGCGCGGCTCGCCGACCGTGACCTCGACCGTGCCCGCCGCGACGCCGTCCTGCTTCAACGTCACGCGCGCGCGGCCGGCAGGTGCCGAGCCCGCGGCGGCGCCGAGATCCTCGACCTTGAGGCGCACGGCAAGCGGCCGGCCGACGATGCCGAAGCTCGGCGATTCGAGGATGGAGAGGCGGCGGTCGCCCTCGTCCTCGCGCCCCGTGAGCAGCGCGTGCACCGGCGCCGTCAGGCCGAGCTCCTCGACCAGCGCCTTGGCCTCTTCCGGCGCGTCATGCACCTGGCCGTCGGTCAGCAGCACGATGCCGGCGAGCTGCTGGCGCGGCAGGTCCGCCATGGCCTGCGACAGCGCCTCGAACAGCCGCGTGCCGTCGCCGGGCAGAGCCGCGGCGGCGGGGGCAGAGGCGGGGGCTGAGGCGGGGGCGGGGGCGCTCGGCGCCGCGCTGCCAGGAGGCGTCGGGGCAGGTGGCGCGACAGCTGCGGGCGCACCGGGAGCGGCGCCGGCGGGGACCGAGCCGGCGATGATGCCGCGCGGCCCGACGCGCACGACGCGCAGCTCCAGGTCCTTCTGCCCGGCGATCTGCGCCTGGAGATGCGCCAGCGCCGCCGCCGCCTGGGCGCGGCGCGGCCCGATGTCCTGGCTCGCCGATTCGTCGACGGCGACGACCGCGACGTCGGGCAGCGGCTGGCGGCGCTCCTGCACCAGCCGCGGGTCGAGCAGCGCCGCCCACAGCGCCGCGAACGCCAGCAACCGCAGCAGCCCGCCGCGCGCGCGCAGCAGCACCGGCAGCAGCGCCGCAACGGCGGTGAGCGCCGCCAGCCCCCAGAGCGCCCAGGCGGGCAGCACGGGCGCCAGCACGATGCTCAGATGCTTGAGATCCATGGCGGTCCTTGCGGGCGGTCCTTGGGGGGCGGCGCTCGGCGTACCCGGTCACGATACCGGTCCGCGCCGCTGCGCGACAGGGGATCGTGCAATGCCTGTCGCCGCAATCCTCGCTGCCGTCACATGTTCGGCCGAGCGATCCGTGCCCGGCCGATCTCGACCGTCACCACGTTTCCGGCAAGGTCACCGGCGTGCGGCCCGGCGAGCAGAGCGTCCATCAGCGCGATCCGATCAAGCGCCGGCAGGTCCGGCAGTCGGATGATGCCGGCATGGGCGGTCCGCTCGGAAAAAACGAAGCGTCCGAGATCCTTATCGATGGTCACGAGGATGCGCTGCTGCTCCGCAGCGATCGCCAGCAGCGCCCGATCGCCTGGGTCCGGCCCGAGCAGGCGCCCCTCGGCAACGTCATGGCCGGCCTACCGCAGCCGATCCGCCAGGCGTCGCCCGGCGCACCGGTCGATGAGGAACCTCACCGCTGGCCGACCTCGACCGGCACGAGCGTGTCATGCGCGATGGCCGCATGCGCATAGGCGATGCAGGCGCGGACATCCTCGGCCTCGAGATCGGGATAGTCGGCCAGGATGGCGTCGACGCTCTCGCCCTGGGCGAGCAGGGACAGAACCAGCTCGACGGAGATCCGCATGCCGCGCACGATCGGCTTGCCGCCGAAAATGGCGGGGTCGGCCGTGATCCGGCGGAGCAAGGCTTGCGACTGCGCGGTCATGGGCATCTCCTGGCAGCGGGGGCCAGTGTAGCCGAGACGCGGGGACAAGCGGTAGGCGCGCAAGAGCCGACGCGACCGCGGGTCATGGCGGCACGAACTTGCTGCAATAGGGAGGGGCGGCATTAAGGGATGTGTCCCCATAACCCCAGACCCCGACTATCGTCTACAATCCCTGAGCGTGCCAGCCGGTATCTGGAATCGGATGCGGCGTTACGCAAAGGCTTCATCTCGCCGCCGTAGCGGTATTACTGTTAACGTCTTTGCCGTAGAATTCGCAGTCCATTCAGAATAAAATGTCTTCTTTCTTCATTGAGAAAGCCCCCGAAAGATTTCTTTGTTTTTCCAACGAGGGAGATAACGTATCCGCTTCCACCTGAATATTCTATAGATGATTCGGTTTGCTCAATGCGTTCAACATCGGACCACTTGAATTTCCGAGTCCATCCAAATACCCAAACACCTGTGAATATTTTTCCATCATTGTCATTGACACTCAAGTCAATACGACCAGCGATGGTCATCGCCGCAATCCCACCCAACATTATCGTTCCAAGAATAAATGGAATCCCAAGGAGGCTCTTTTCAACATCAAATTCCATACTTGATATTTGGGAGCCATATATGCCGCCAATTGACATCCCTGACCACACGCACATAAAAGGAACAATAAGTAGTGCGAACATGGATCTCGTAGATGCTCCAATTCTCCAACCACGCAAATCTTTATGAAACCAGGCGCCTGGTGGTGGGTCATTGACATTGAATTTTGATGGGGTATCCTGTGCTGCAACTATGGATGACAATGCAAACGTCTCGTTGCATTGGGCACAAACTGCAACATCCGCAGTGATGTTCATTTGCGCCACTGGAATCGAAGTCTTGCATTTTGGGCAGTTTATTTGCATAGATTATCCAGTGGCTACAGTGACCCAAGACTAGCTGATGTGTTGCCTTAACGCGCCATCGCCTCTCCCTACTGCCCCAGCCGCTCCAATATCGCCGGCACGTGCACCTGGTCGGCCTTGTAGTTGCCGGTCAGCGCGTACATCACCAGGTTGACGCCGAAGCGGTAGGCGAACTCGCGCTGGCGGTCGTTGCCGGGGATGACGGGGAACATCGGCTGGCGGGTCTCGGTGATCGCCCAGGCGCCGACATGGTCGTTGGCGGCCAGGATGAAGGAGGCGACGCCGTCCATGTTGGTCTCGGCCGTGCGCTCGACCCAGAGCGAGCCGCCGGCGACGCGGCCGGGGAACTCCTGCAGGAGGTAGAACGCCTTGGTCAGCACGTGGTCGGGATCGACGGGCACGAGCGAGGGGATCTTGAGCCCCGGCGCGATCTGGCGCAGGCGCAGCGCGCCGGGACCGATCGCCGTGCCGCTGCCGAAGCTGCCCGGCGCGATGCGGCCGTGGTCGCGCGTGTCGACGAACAGCGTGCCGCCGGTGCGCATGTAGCGGTTGAGCTGCTCGATGGCGCGCGCGGCGAGCGGCGGATGCGCCGGGTCGATGGTCCAGAAGATCAGCGGGTAGAACAGCAGCTCGTCCCTGGCCGGGTCGAGGCCGACGGGATCGGCCGCATCGATCGCGGTGCGCCTGTTAAGGATCAGGCTCAGCCCGGCGAGGCCGGCGTGGGTCGTGCGGTCGGCCTCGCCGACGCCGGTGGCGATGTAGGCGAGCCGCGTCTCGAGCGTGCCCTCGACCACCGTGGGATCCATGCCCCCCTGGCGCTCCAGCGTCTGCGCCAGCGCGGTTGCGGGCAGCAGGAGGGTGGGCAGCAGGAGGAGGGCGCCGACAGCCGCAGCGCGCGTCGCCGTGCGCGCCGCCGCGGGACGCCAGCGCCGGCCGATCAGGCCGCGCAGGCGCAGCGCGATCAGCGCATCCGTCGCCAGCAGCAGCAGCGCCGCGGCGAGCAGCCAGGCCTGCAGCGGCTGCTCGGCGCCGCGCTCGTAGCTGTCGAGCGGCACGCCGACGGCGGCACTGGTCAGCGGCCGCAACGGGGTGCCGGGCGGAGTTCCCGGGCCCTTGAGCAAGCGGTCGCTCAGGTTGAGCGCGCGGCGCGCGGCCTCCGTGCCGTAGAAGCCCGGCGGATGGTGCGGCTCGACGACCGCCGCGGCGAAGCCGGCGGCGTCGATCGGCCGGGCCGAGACGGGCGGCGCGCCGAGGCGGCCGAAGCCGTCGGCCGTCTCGATCGGTGCCAGCTGGCCGCTCTCCTGCGCCGTGGCGACGCCCTGGCTCAGCGCGGTCATGCGCCGGAGCATCTCGACGAACAGGCCGGAGATCGGCAGCGACGACCACTCCGTGTTGGCCGTGGTGTGGACGAGCGCCAGCCAGCCG
>JAEULF010000105.1 GCA_016793965.1 Alphaproteobacteria bacterium
CTCTCCGGCGGCGAGAAGCAGCGCGTCGCCATCGCGCGCACCATCCAGAAGGACCCGCGCATCCTGATCCTCGACGAGGCGACCTCGGCGCTCGACAGCCGCACGGAGAAGGAGATCCAGCAGAGCCTCAAGGAGGTGTCGCGCGAGCGCACCACCCTGGTGATCGCGCACCGCCTCTCGACCATCGTAGACGCCGACGAGATCCTGGTCCTCGCCGATGGGCGCATCGTCGAGCGCGGGCGGCACGGCGCGCTGCTGGCCGGCGGCGGCACCTATGCGCAGATGTGGGCGCGCCAGCAGGAGGCGCAGGCGGCTGAGGGGGCCGAGGCGGCGGCGGACTAGGGGCGGCAGATCGGGTCGCCCGCCTCACGCCAGCTCGATATAGGAAAGCCACGACCACTTGTCCCGCTCGGCCTTGAACGGTGCCAGCTCCGGCAGGTCCGGCAGGTCGAGCGCCTGGTGGCTTCGGCCATTGCGCTCGACCGCCTGCCAGAGCGGCGGGAAGCGCTCGTAGCGGCGCACCACCTGGGCGAACCACGGCGGCAGCCGGTTGCCCAGGTGCATTTGCGCGAAGGTCTCGTGATCGGCCGCGTAGGGCACGTCGTCGTCGAACAGCAGGTGCTTGACGCCGGCGCGGCGCGCCTGGTCGAGGCGGATGACCTTGTTCTGGTGGTCGTCGAACAGCACGACCAGCCGGTCGCGCCGGTCCGGCGTCACCTGCAGCCCGATGCAGGAGAAGTCGTCGGCGTGGTAGTCCGCGCGCGGGCTCTTGTAGGTCGTGCCGAACTTGGCCGGGTCGAGCAGCGGCCAGACGGTGAAGATCGGATCGAGGCAGAACAGCTTCGCCTGCGGCACTGCTTGCTCGATCAGCCAGGTCGAGAAGCCGCGCCAGACGCCGACCTCGAACACCGTCGTCGGCGCCAGGCGGCGCAGGAAGTAGGCGAGCGCCACGGCCGACGGGCCGGTGATGCCGTTGTGGTTGTCGAAGGGTCGCGCCGGCCACGTGGCGGCGAGAGCGCGTGCCGCGGCGATCACGTCGTTCCGTCGCGCCGACCAATCCTCGACGATCTCCACCGCCGCCTCCTCGGGTCGTCCCAGCCGCGCGGCAGTGATATCTCACGCCAGCTCGACATAGGATACCCAGGAATAGAACTGCCGCTCGGCGTGCAGCTGCTCCAAGGCAGGCGTGACCGGGAGCGGCAGCGCCGCGTGCGTCGCGCCGTTCCACGTGAGCGGCTCCCAGAGCAGCGGGAAGCGCTCGTAGCGCCGCACCGCCGCCGCGACGTCAGGCGACAGGGATCCCGCAGCGAGGTGGTGCGCCAGCGTGGCGTGGTCGCAGGGACCCGGCCAGTCGTCGTCGAACACCAGATGACGGAATCCCATGCGGCTCGCCTGGATGATGCGCGCCGTCATGTCCTGGTGGTCGTCGAAGAAGACGACGGCGTCGCGGCGGCCGTCGCCGAGCTCCGCGTCGGTCAGGCAGGAGAACTCGCGCTGCGAGTATGTGGCATGCGGCGATCGATACGCCGGCTGCGACTTCGCAGGGTCGAGCAGCGAAAGGAAGCCGAACAGCGGGTCATGGCAGCGAATCCGCGCGCCGGGCGCCGCCTGCTCGATCACCCAGGTGGAGAAGCCGCGCCAGACGCCGACCTCGATGACGGCGGGCGGCGCGACCTGCTTGATGAAATAGTACAGCGCCAGCGCGCCGGTCCCGATCAACCCGTTGACGTTGTCGAACGGCCGGCCGGCGTAGACCGGCGCAAAAGCTTCTGCTGCGCGCAGGACCTCGATCGTTCGGTCGGTCCAATCGGTGCGGATCTGCATCCCGATCTCGTGCGATCTCCCCGCGCAACTGCCGAGAGTCTCAATGTAGCATTTCCACCATCTAATCGTTTCCGCAGGGTTCCCACAATGGTAATCTTGCCCGATCGCGAATGGCTGCCGCGGCATTCCTCCAATGCCGTCCGCGCGTTGCGACGCGCGACGCCGATCGATCTAAGGTCGGCGGACCCCTGGGGAGGACGCCATGCCCGACATCCTGCTGACGGACTGCACCTTGCTCGACAGCCGCACGCTGAAGCTCGCATCGGGTGCGACGATCCTGGTGCGCGGCGGGCGCATTGCCGAGATCGGCGACAAGTCCATGAAGGCGCCGGGCGCCGAGACGGTCGCCTGCGGCGGACGCATCGTCATGCCTGGCCTGGTCGACGGCCATGTCCATTGCACCGCCATGGCGGCCAGCCTGGGTGCCCTGCGCACGTTGCCGACGACGCTCGTCGCCGCCGCCACCGGCTCCATCCTCAGGGGCATGCTGCAGCGGGGATTCACCAGCGTGCGCGACGCGGGCGGCGCCGACCACGGCATCGCCAAGGCCGTCGAGCAGGGCTACTTCCAGGGCCCGCGCGTCTACTACTCCGGCCGCGCCATCAGCCAGACCGGCGGGCACGGCGACTTCCGCGACTTCATCGACTATCCAGGCGCCGACATGGGCGAGCCCTGCGGCTGCGCGCACCTGCTCGCCGGCATCGGGCGCATCGCCGACGGCGTCGCCGAGGTGCGCCGCGCGGCGCGCGACGAGATCCGCTTCGGCGCGACGCAGATCAAGGTGATGGCCTCGGGCGGCGTCGCCTCGCCGGCCGACCCGATCACCTTCACGCAGTACTCGATGGAGGAGCTGCGGGCGCTGGTCGAGGAGGCCGAGGCGGCCGAGACCTACGTCATGGCGCATGCCTACACGCCGCGCGCCATCAAGCGCTGCGTCGAGGCCGGCGTGCGCACCATCGAGCACGGCAACCTGATGGACGCCGACACCGCCAAGCTGATGGCCAAGCACGGCGCCTACCTGGTCGCCACGCTGTCGACCTACGACGCGCTGTCGCGCCGCGGCAAGGCGCTGGGCTTCCCGGAGATCGGGCTGCAGCGCCTCGCGCTCGTGGTCAAGGAGGGGATCGAGGCGCTCAAGCTCGCCAAGGCGGCCGGCGTCAAGGTCGTCTACGGCTCCGACCTCCTGGGCGCGATGCACGAGGAGCAGTCGAACGAGTTCAGCCTGCGCAGCCCCGTCTACTCCGCTGCCGAGCTGGTGCAGCAGGCGACCTGGATCACCGCCGAGGCGATGAAGCGCACGCACGAGATCGGCTGCATCCAGAAGGGCGCCTATGCCGACCTGCTGGTCGTCGACGGCAACCCCATGGAGCGCATCGAGCTGCTGCAGGACCAGGGCAAGCACCTGAAGGCGATCATGAAGTCGGGCGCCTTCGCGAAGAACGAGCTGTAGGCGGGATCACCAGAGCACGGGCACGCCGTAGCGGGCGAAGACGGCGTCCACCGTCGCGACCGTCAGCTGGCGTCGCATCGCCTGCGCGATCAGCATCCGGTCCCAGGGATCGCGATGCGGTCCCGGAAGCAGGCCGGCGGCGACGGTGTCATCGATGGACAGCGGCAGCTCGATCATCCGCGCCGAGCGCATGCGCAAGGCCAGGTCGCCGGCATTCAGCATATCGAGCTTGCCGAGCGACTGCTTGAACGCGATCTCGTAGCCTGACACTGCGCTGGCGAACACGTCATTGTCCGGATCGGTGATGGCATCGGCCGCACGGGCTGAGAGCCGTCTGGGCTCCACCATGGCCCAAAGCAGGACGTGGGTGTCGAGCAATAGGTTCACGGCTTCGGAAGCACGCCCTTTGTGATGCCGTACTCGTCGCTGTCCTCGCCCTCCACTGCCGCCTGAACATCTGGCGGCAGCGGCGCCGTCAGAGCGTCCAGGTACGGCGCCCAATGGGCCAGCAAGCCGAGCGGCCGGCGCCCCTGTCCCGCCACCGGCACGAGGCGCGCCATGGGCTTGCCGGCGCGCGCGATGACCACTTCCTCGCCGGCTACGGCGCGGTCGAGCAGCTTCGAGAGCTGGGCCTTCGCTTCGGCGACGTTGACGGTGACGGACATGGCGGCCCCCCTGCGAATGGCAGGAATCTAGGCGCGAGCGGCGAGTTGGTCAACCGAGGTGACCAACTCAAGATCGCCAGCGCGGGGTGGCCGATTCGGGCCTACCCCATCATCTGCGCCGCGCGGATCGCCTCCTCGCGGATCTGCTCGGTGAGCTGCGCCTTGTAGGCGGCGAAGGCGGGGGTGGTCTTGACGCGGTAGTCGCGCGGGTGCGGCAGGTCGATGGCGACCTCGTGCTTGATCCGGCCGGGGCGCGCCGTGAACACCGCGACGCGGTTGGCCATGAAGATCGCCTCGTCGATGTCGTGCGTCACGAACAGCACGGTCTTGCGCGTGGCCTCCCAGAGCTCCAGCAGCATCTCCTGCATCAGCGTGCGGGTCTGGTGGTCGAGCGCGCCGAAGGGCTCGTCGAGCAGCAGGATCTTCGGCTCGTTGGCGAGCGCGCGCGCGAGCGCCGTGCGCTGCTGCATGCCGCCCGAGAGCATGCGCGGGTAGTGGCGCTCGAAGCCCTTCAAGCCGACGCGCTCGATCCAGCCCTGCGCGACGCGGTCCTGCTCGGCCGGCGCCATGCCCTTCTCGCGCAGGCCGAAGCGCACGTTCTCCGCGACGGTGAGCCAGGGGAACAGCGTGTAGGATTGGAACACCATGCCGCGGTCGGCGCCCGGCCCGGCAACCGGCTGGCCGTCGAGCAGCACGCGACCGCCCGACGGCTTGTCGAGCCCGGCGACGATGCGCAGCAGGGTGGACTTGCCGCAGCCCGAGGGGCCGAGGATGGCGACGAAGTCGTTGTCGGCGACGGCCAGATCGACCGGCGCCAGCGCTTGCGTCGGCGCGCCGCCGCGCACGCCGGGGAAGCTGCGCGTGACGGCCTCGACCTTGAGCTTGCTCATGCCGGTACCGTCATCGCCCGAAATGCCAGGGGTACAGGCGCATGTT